>NZ_CP016207.1:953428-1253428 GCF_001683375.1 Streptococcus sp. oral taxon 064
TTCGAAGTGGATGCAGACGGTAAGGTGACCTTCACTCCTGATAAACAGTTCAAGGGTGAAACACCAGAGCTTGAATTGACTCGTGTGGATGCCAACGGAACTCCTGTTACTGTCAAGTACCAAGCGGTTGTGAAAGAAGTAGTTCCAACCAGCACTAACGCAACGAGCACAGGTCCTCAAGGTGTCCCTCAAACAGGCACCCCAACTTTCCAAGGTGGTGATCCACTGGTTCCAATCGATGAAACAGTAGAGCCAACCTTCGAAGATGGAAGCAAAGGGAAATCTATTCCAGGTCAAGGAACTTACACGATTGCACCAGACGGTACAGTGACCTTCACTCCAGACAAGCAGTTTGTTGGAAACCCAGATCCAGTTACAGTGAAACGTGTAGATAAGAACGGTACAGAGGTTACTGCGACTTACAGCCCAGAGTTTACTAAGGTAACTCCGACTGGTTCAGGTGATAAGACAGAGGGTCTGCAAGGTCAGGTCCAAGAAGGTAAAGTGACCTTCACTCCAGGCTATGACTCAGTTCCATTCCCAGCTGATTCAACTCCACTATTTGACAATGGTACAACTGTTAAAGAAGTGCCAAATGTTGGTAAGTTCGAAGTGGACGCAGACGGTAAGGTGACCTTCACTCCTGATAAACAGTTCAAGGGTGAAACACCAGAACTTGAATTGACTCGTGTGGATGCCAACGGAACTCCTGTTACTGTCAAGTACCAAGCGGTGGTGAAAGAAGTAGTTCCAACCAGCACTAACGCAACGAGCACAGGTCCTCAAGGTGTCCCACAAACGGGCACCCCAACCTTCACAGAAGGTAATCCACTGGTTCCACTTGATGATACAAAACCAATGACATTCGAAGATGGTCAATCAACGAAAACAGTTCCGGGTGTAGGTGAATACAGCATCAATCCAGATGGATCTATTACCTTTACTCCAGAAAAACAATACGTTGGCACACCAGATCCTGTCACAGTCAAACGTGTAGATAAGAATGGAACAGAAGTCACTGCGACGTATACCCCAACAGTGACTAAGGTAACCCCAACTAGCACTAACGCAACGAGCACAGGTCCTCAAGGTGTCCCACAAACTGGTACTCCAACTTTCCAAGGTGGCGATCCACTGGTTCCAATTGATGAAACAGTAGAGCCAACCTTCGAAGATGGAAGCAAAGAGAAGTCTATTCCAGGTCAAGGAACTTACACGATTGCACCAGACGGAACTGTAACCTTCACTCCAGACAAGCAGTTTGTTGGAAACCCAGATCCAGTTACAGTCAAACGTGTAGATAAGAACGGCACCCCAGTCACTGCGACCTACAGTCCAGAGTTTACTAAGGTGACTCCTACAGGAACCGGTGCAACCAGCACAGGTCCTCAAGGTGTCCCACAAACTGGTACTCCAACTTTCCAAGGTGGCGATCCACTGGTTCCAATTGATGAAACAGTAGAGCCAACCTTCGAAGATGGAAGCAAAGAGAAATCTATTCCAGGCCAAGGAACCTACACGATTGCACCAGACGGAACTGTAACCTTCACTCCAGACAAGCAGTTTGTTGGGAACCCAGATCCAGTTACAGTGAAACGTCTGGATATGTATGGAAATGTAGTTATTGCTCATTACACACCAACTGTCCATGGCCAAACACAAGTGAGTGATGCGACATCCGAAGGTCTTAAAGGTCAAACTCAGACTGGTAAACCAAACTTTACAGGTGATGTCGAGCTGACAGTTCCACCAACCTTTGAAGATGGAACAACTGAAAAAGTCGTTCCAGGTGAAGGAACTTATGTAATCTCACCAGATGGCACCGTCACCTTTACCCCTGAGGCAGACTTTGTAGGACAAGCCAAAGGTGTGAAAGTGATCCGTAAAGATCGCAATGGAAATATCATTTCAGGATTCTATACTCCAACAGTAGTAGAACTTCCAGAGCAAGTGAAGCCGTCTGATAAAAAAGAACTTTCAGTACCTGATTCGAAACCAGATCAATTGACGCAAAACATCTCTGTAGAAAAACATCAACTTCCAAATACTGGAACTCAAGAAGATGGTTTGAAAAATCTAGGAATTCTGACAGCCCTAGCAGGTGCCATGACATTTGGATTACTAGGTAAAAAGAAACGAAACGATGAATCAGACTAATCATTTTTAAGAACCGAGAAATCGGTTCTTTTTTATGACATTTGTCATATTTCCTAGTGACAGAAGCATCTAGCTCCGCCAACTTCAAAAGTCTATAATTGAAGTATGAAATGGAGGAAGAAGAAATGAAAAATAAAATGATTGTCGCAGTGAGTTTAGTAGCAGCAGGAGTTATGACCTATCTCATGTTTTCAGGATTGGACGAGGGTTTCTATCATTTTCCTTGGGAGCTCTTTGCTGGCTTTGGAATGATGTCTTGGCTTGTCAGAGAAGGTTTGAAATTAGTCAGAGATGTGAAAAAGGAGTTTGAGGAATGAAAAAAGCAATCATCTATTTCTTTATCGGCCTGTCACTCTTGGTATGGTTAGTGGAAATGTTTACTGGTTGGTTTGACCAAACCTTGCTTCGCCAATTTATTCGTGGTGCTTGGGGTTTTGGATTTATGATTTTCGTTGTTTTCCCTATGGGAATGAAGTGGTTGAAAGGAGAATCTCATGACTGTGATTAAAGTTGAGAAATTGAGTAAGAAAATAAAAGACAAGGAGATATTGCGGAACATCTCTTTTGAAATCAACGATGGTGAATGTGTCGCCTTGATCGGGCCTAACGGAGCAGGGAAGACAACCTTGATTGATTGCCTCTTGGGAGACAAGTTCATGAGCTCAGGTCAGATAGCCATTCAAGGCTTTGCACCAACAGATCCTCGATTAAAGCAGCTTATTTCTATCTTACCTCAAGAAAATACGGTGGTTCAAGACTTGAAAGTGAAAGAACTCTTATCCTTCTTTCAATCAATCTATCCAAACAGTCTCTCCAATCAAGAAATTGATGACTTGCTGAGATTTTCGGACAAGCAGAAAAATCAGCTAGCGGGCAAGTTGTCTGGTGGGCAAAAACGTTTGTTCTCTTTCGTGTTGTCTTTAATAGGTCGTCCGAAAATTCTATTTTTGGACGAACCAACTGCTGCCATGGATACCTCGACACGTCAGCATTTTTGGGAAATTGTCAATCAGTTAAAGAAAAATGGTGTCACCATTGTCTACTCTTCTCACTATATCGAAGAGGTAGAACATACGGCTGACCGCATTTTGGTCCTCCACAAGGGTGAATTGATCCGTGATACGACACCTTATGCCATGCGTGGTGAAGAACAAGAAAAACATTTTACGGTACCACTAACTTATCAGGAAGTTATCAGCACTTTGGACCAGATTCAAGGGCTTGAAATCAAGCAAAATGCTCTTTCCTTCACAACCAAAGAAGCCAGCAAAGTATGGAAAGTCTTGCAAGAACAGGGCTGCATGATCGAAGAAATTGAAGTTCGCAATCGAACTCTCTTAGACAGTATCTTCGAAACGACTCAAGACTAAAGGAGATTGACGATGAAAAATATGACAAGTCTCATGAAAGTAGAAATCATTCTGATGAAACGGCAAGCCATCTACTACTTGCTATCCATCGGACTTCCAAGTGTATTTTACCTTATTTTCTCTGGTATGATGTCAGGATCAGACATTCCAGAAATCGCTCTTCAAGCCTATCTCTTTGCCATGACGCTCTTTAGTATCATGTCAAGTGCTTTTTTCAGTATCCCAAGCACACTCGAGTCTGATAAGACAAACAACTGGCAAAAATTGATTCAACATTCTCCCGTATCTATGGTAGAATATTATGTATCAAAACTGTTCAGCACTCTGCTAACTTTCTTGTTATCAGTTATAGTTGTCTTTTCAGTTGGTCATTTTGTCCGTGGAGTGACTCTGCCTTGGCTTGACTGGATGGTAATTGGTGCTATTTTGCTGATCGGAAGCGTGGTCTTTATCAGCATGGGGGTCTTGGTGAGCTTGCTACCCAGTGCTCAACTGATGACGGTTGTTGGAAATATTGCCTATATTGCTTTGGCTGTTCTAGGTGGACTGTGGTTCCCCTTGGATTCCTTCCCAGAATGGCTCCAATCTATTGGAAAGCTGACTCCAACCTATCAACTGATGCAGGTCGTCTCTACTTATTTGGAACACCATGAATTTAATATTCTTTCTGCCTTGGTTGTGCTAGGCTATACAGTTTTCTTTGGTGTACTGGTAATCCAGCTGAAAAAAAGGATTGAGGTAAAATAAATCTATGTTGGAAAAATTTAAAAACATTCATTATATGTTTCATATTTCAATTGTGTTTATCATCTTTCCTATAGCGGGTGTCATCGTTGGAGATTACCCGCTTTTAACCTTGCTATGGACCCTACTATTTGTACTTGCCTTCTATTCGGTTTTAATCAGTCAGAATCGCACCGTGCAGTGGCTAGCATGGTGGTCCATGCTTGTCTACATTTTTTATACATCTGTTTGGCTAAGTTCAGGTTTCACATGGTTTATCTTTTATTTATCCAATCTCCTTATTTATGAGCTGGATGAGATTTCTTTTCACTCTTGGCGTTTTGTCAGTTTTATTGTCCTGCAACCATTTATTCTGACCGGAATCTATATGGTCGATCAAGTTAGTCCCTGGCAGCTACTCTTTTTCTTGGTGACCTTTATCTTTTCCGATGCAATGACCTTTGGTCTCTATCGAATTCGGATAACAGAAGAGCTAAAAGAAGAAAAGATGAAACAAAATGCCAAGCTCAATCTTTTCTTGGCTGAAAACGAACGCAGTCGTATCGGTCAGGATCTTCATGACAGCCTAGGTCATACCTTTGCCATGTTGAGTGTGAAGACGGACCTTGCCCTCCAGCTTCTTCAAATGCAGGCCTATCCTCAAGTGGAAAAAGAGTTAAAAGAAATTCATCAGATTAGTAAAGAATCCATGAATGAAGTTCGTACAATTATCGAAAATCTTAAAACCAGAACCCTAGCTTCCGAATTTGCGACTGTTAAAAAAATGCTGGAAATTGCAGGAATTGAAACGGAAATCAATCACCAACTAGATACAGCTAGCCTAACTCAGGAATTAGAGTCAACGGCCTCCATGATTTTGCTTGAGCTAGTGACCAATATCATCAAACATGCCAAAGCATCGAAAGCTTACTTGAAATTAGAACGAACTGAGAAAGAACTCATTCTAACAGTGAGAGATGATGGATGTGGCTTTGCTTCTTTAAAAGGAGATGAGCTCCATACCGTTCGAGACCGTGTCCTTCCTTTTTCAGGAGAAGTAAAGGTGATCAGTCAGAAACATCCGACTGAAGTGCAGGTTCGGTTACCTTATAAGGAGAGGAACTAAGATGAAACTACTTGTTGCAGAAGATCAAAGTATGTTGCGAGATGCCATGTGCCAGTTGCTTACCTTTCAACCAGATGTAGATTCTGTCCTACAAGCCAAGGATGGCCAAGAAGCAATTCAACTCTTAGAAAAGGAGCCCGTAGATATCGCCATTCTTGACGTAGAAATGCCTGTTAAGACAGGCCTCGAAGTCTTGGAGTGGATACGAGCAGAAAAGCCAGAAACAAAGGTGGTTGTGGTGACGACCTTCAAACGCCCTGGCTATTTTGAACGTGCGGTCAAGGCTGGAGTGGATGCTTATGTCTTGAAAGAAAGAAGCATTGCAGACCTCATGCAAACCTTGCACACTGTTCTTGAAGGACGTAAGGAATATTCGCCTGAATTGATGGAAGTGGTGATGACGCACCCCAATCCGTTAACAGAGCAAGAAATCGCTGTTTTAAAGGGAATCGCTCAGGGCTTGTCTAACCAAGAAATCGCAGACCAACTCTATCTATCAAATGGAACCGTCCGAAACTATGTCACCAATATTCTTTCGAAACTAGATGCTGGTAATCGAACAGAGGCAGCCAACATTGCAAAAGAATCTGGTTGGCTTTGATAAGAAGGGTTAAACAATTCCGAAATGATAACTTGAATCGAAGGAAATCCATACTAGAAAGGAGGAGGCAAATTGCCTCCTTTTCTGGTTTAGAAAAGCGGTGAAAGCTAGTGTCAAAGAGTTAAAAGATCAGAATAAAAATGAAAAATATCTTGACAATGAAGGAAAAATTGTGTTACAATAATAGACGGTACTTTTTACTTTTGGTCTCTCAAAAGTGTACAGGGACGTGCTGACAAATGTTGCAAAAGTACACACAGATGGTAGCTGTCACCAAGTGTATCATCACCAAAAATAAAAAACACAGGAGAATGTAGATGCCTACAATTAACCAATTGGTTCGCAAACCGCGTAAATCAAAAGTAGAAAAATCTAAATCACCAGCTTTGAACGTTGGTTACAACAGTCATAAAAAAGTTCAAACAAACGTTTCTTCACCACAAAAACGTGGTGTTGCAACTCGTGTGGGAACAATGACACCTAAAAAACCTAACTCTGCCCTTCGTAAATTCGCTCGTGTACGTTTGAGCAACCTTATCGAAGTTACTGCCTACATCCCAGGTATCGGACACAACTTGCAAGAGCACAGCGTGGTGCTTCTTCGTGGTGGACGTGTAAAAGACCTTCCAGGGGTACGTTACCATATCGTCCGTGGTGCACTTGATACTGCAGGTGTTAACGATCGTAAACAAGGCCGTTCTAAATACGGTACTAAACGTCCAAAAGCATAAGGAAAGGGGATAAAGAGAAATGAGTCGTAAAAATAGAGCTCCAAAACGTGACGTATTGCCAGATCCGCTTTACAATTCACAACTAGTTACTCGTCTTATCAACCGCGTTATGCTTGATGGTAAACGTGGTACAGCTGCTTCAATCGTTTACGGTGCTTTTGAGCAAATCAAAGAAGCTACTGGCAATGATGCACTTGAAGTATTTGAAACAGCTATGGAAAACATCATGCCTGTACTTGAAGTACGTGCACGTCGTGTTGGTGGATCTAACTACCAAGTCCCAGTTGAAGTTCGTCCAGAACGCCGTACAACACTTGGACTTCGTTGGTTGGTAACCATCGCTCGCCTTCGTGGTGAACACACAATGCAAGACCGTCTTGCAAAAGAAATCTTGGATGCTGCGAACAACACAGGTGCAGCAGTTAAGAAACGTGAAGACACTCACCGTATGGCTGAAGCTAACCGTGCCTTCGCACACTTCCGTTGGTAAGAATAAGATACTAAGGGCGTTAAAAAAGCGACTGAAAATTAGGAAGCTTGACGCAGAATCAAAGATTCTAGGAAAGCTTATCTATTTTCCGAGCTTTTAGCCCGAGTTCAATTGAGTTCAAATCAGCTAACTTGAGCTTTTAGCTCGAGTTTAACTCAACTTACCAGCTCGTAAGTTGAAACCAACAAAAACAAGATAAACATTGAGAACGGGTAGGTCCTGCCTATCCGTTTTTATTAAAATCGTGTTATAATAGAATAGAAATTAAAATAAATAGGAGAAACAAACCTCATGGCACGCGAATTTTCACTTGAAAAAACTCGTAATATCGGTATCATGGCTCACGTCGATGCCGGTAAAACAACAACTACTGAGCGTATTCTTTACTACACTGGTAAAATCCACAAAATCGGTGAAACTCACGAAGGTGCGTCACAAATGGACTGGATGGAGCAAGAGCAAGAACGTGGTATCACTATCACATCTGCTGCGACAACAGCTCAATGGAACAACCACCGCGTAAACATCATCGACACACCAGGACACGTGGACTTCACAATCGAAGTACAACGTTCTCTTCGTGTATTGGACGGTGCGGTTACTGTTCTTGACTCACAATCAGGTGTTGAGCCTCAAACTGAAACAGTTTGGCGTCAAGCAACTGAGTACGGAGTTCCACGTATCGTATTTGCCAACAAAATGGACAAAATCGGTGCTGACTTCCTTTACTCAGTAAGCACACTTCACGACCGTCTTCAAGCAAACGCACACCCAATCCAATTGCCAATCGGTGCTGAAGATGACTTCCGCGGTATCATCGACTTGATCAAGATGAAAGCTGAAATCTATACTAACGACCTTGGTACAGATATCCTTGAAGAAGATATTCCAGCGGAATACCTTGACCAAGCTCAAGAATACCGTGAAAAATTGGTTGAAGCAGTCGCTGAAACTGATGAAGACTTGATGATGAAATATCTTGAAGGTGAAGAAATCACTAACGAAGAATTGAAAGCTGCTATCCGTAAAGCAACTATCAATGTTGAATTCTTCCCAGTATTGTGTGGTTCTGCCTTCAAGAACAAGGGTGTTCAATTGATGCTTGATGCGGTTATCGACTACCTTCCAAGCCCACTTGACATCCCAGCAATCAAAGGTATCAACCCAGATACAGATGAAGAAGAAACTCGCCCAGCATCTGATGATGAGCCATTCGCAGCTCTTGCCTTCAAGATCATGACTGACCCATTCGTAGGTCGTTTGACATTCTTCCGTGTATACTCAGGTGTTCTCCAATCAGGTTCTTACGTATTGAACACTTCTAAAGGTAAACGTGAACGTATCGGACGTATCCTTCAAATGCACGCTAACAGCCGTCAAGAAATTGACACTGTTTACTCAGGTGATATCGCAGCTGCCGTTGGTTTGAAAGATACAACAACTGGTGACTCATTGACAGATGAAAAAGCTAAAATCATCCTTGAGTCAATCAACGTTCCAGAACCAGTTATCCAATTGATGGTTGAGCCTAAATCTAAAGCAGACCAAGACAAGATGGGTATCGCTCTTCAAAAATTGGCTGAAGAAGATCCAACATTCCGCGTTGAAACAAACGTTGAAACTGGTGAAACAGTTATCTCTGGTATGGGTGAACTTCACCTTGACGTCCTTGTTGACCGTATGCGTCGTGAGTTCAAAGTGGAAGCAAACGTAGGTGCTCCTCAAGTATCTTATCGTGAAACATTCCGCGCTTCTACTCAAGCACGTGGATTCTTCAAACGTCAGTCTGGTGGTAAAGGTCAATTCGGTGATGTATGGATTGAATTTACTCCAAACGAAGAAGGTAAAGGATTCGAATTCGAAAACGCAATCGTCGGTGGTGTGGTTCCTCGTGAATTTATCCCAGCGGTTGAAAAAGGTTTGGTAGAATCTATGGCTAACGGTGTTCTTGCAGGTTACCCAATGGTTGACGTTAAAGCTAAGCTTTACGATGGTTCATACCACGATGTCGACTCATCTGAAACTGCCTTCAAGATCGCGGCTTCACTTGCCCTTAAAGAAGCTGCTAAATCAGCACAACCAGCTATCCTTGAGCCAATGATGCTTGTAACCATCACTGTTCCTGAAGAAAACCTTGGTGATGTTATGGGTCACGTAACTGCTCGTCGTGGACGTGTAGATGGTATGGAAGCACACGGTAACAGCCAAATCGTTCGTGCTTACGTTCCACTTGCTGAAATGTTCGGTTACGCAACAGTTCTTCGTTCTGCATCTCAAGGACGTGGTACCTTCATGATGGTATTTGACCACTACGAAGATGTACCTAAGTCAGTACAAGAAGAAATCATTAAGAAAAACAAAGGTGAAGACTAATCAGTCCTCACTCTAGAAGGAAGTCACTTAGTGGCTTCCTTTTTGTCTTTAACTATTCATTTTTGCTGAATATAGTATACGAATTTGATCGCTAAGTGAGAAAAATACTAATTCTATCCAGAAAGAAAATAATCTAATTTGATAAATTAAAGTAAATAAAGGTTCCTAATTCCGTAGATAACTTAATAAAAATGAGGAAAAGATTCATAAATACACTTTTAGATAGAAAATTCAGAAAATTGACTCTTTTGTCTTGAAAATTTTTGAAAAAATGGTATGATAGTAACAAGCTATTTTTTTAAGAGAAGAGAAAGGGGAATAATGGAGAAAATCAGTTTAGAATCTCCTAAGACGGGGTCGGACCTAGTTTTGGAAACACTTCGGGACTTAGGGATTGATACTATTTTTGGTTATCCTGGTGGTGCGGTCTTACCTTTGTATGATGCGATATATAATTTTAAAGGTATTCGCCACATCTTGGGACGCCATGAGCAAGGCTGTTTGCACGAAGCTGAAGGATATGCCAAATCAACTGGAAAGTTGGGCGTTGCCGTCGTCACGAGTGGCCCGGGAGCAACAAATGCCATTACAGGGATTGCAGATGCCATGAGCGATAGCGTTCCCCTTTTGGTCTTTACAGGTCAGGTTGCGCGAGCTGGGATAGGAAAGGATGCCTTTCAGGAGGCAGACATTGTGGGGATTACCATGCCCATTACCAAGTACAATTACCAAGTTCGTGAGACAGCAGATATTCCTCGTATTATTACGGAAGCTGTCCATATCGCAACGACAGGTCGTCCAGGTCCAGTTGTGATTGACTTGCCAAAGGATGTATCAGCCCTAGAGACAGATTTCATCTATTCGCCGGAGGTGAATTTACCAAGTTACCAACCGACACTTGATCCAAATGACATGCAAATCAAGAAAATCTTGAAGCAATTGTCAAAAGCCAAGAAACCTGTTTTGTTAGCAGGGGGCGGTATTAGCTATGCAGAAGCTTCTAAGGAGCTTAATGAATTTGCTGAACGTTACCAAATTCCAGTAGTCACTAGTCTTTTGGGGCAAGGAACCATTGCAACGAGTCATCCGCTCTTCCTAGGGATGGGAGGCATGCACGGTTCTTTCGCAGCCAATATTGCAATGACGGAAGCGGACTTTATGATTAGTATTGGTTGCCGTTTCGATGACCGCTTGACTGGGAACCCTAAGACCTTCGCGAAGAATGCTAAGGTTGCCCATATCGATATAGATCCAGCTGAGATTGGTAAGATTATCAGTGCAGATATTCCAGTGGTTGGGGACGCTAAGAAAGCCTTGCAGATGCTCCTAGCAGAACCAACTGTCCATAACAATACTGAAAAGTGGATTGACAAAGTTACCAAGGACAAGAACCGCGTTCGTTCTTATGATAAGAAAGAACGTGTGGTTCAACCTCAGGCCGTTATTGAACGCATCGGTGAGTTGACGAATGGAGATGCCATTGTTGTCACAGATGTAGGGCAACACCAAATGTGGACAGCTCAGTATTATCCTTACCAAAATGAGCGTCAGTTAGTCACTTCAGGTGGTTTGGGTACCATGGGATTCGGAGTTCCTGCAGCTATTGGAGCCAAGATTGCCAATCCAGAAAAAGAAGTCATCCTTTTTGTCGGTGATGGTGGTTTCCAAATGACCAACCAAGAGCTAGCGATTCTAAACATCTACAAGGTGCCGATTAAGGTTGTCATGTTGAATAACCACTCACTAGGAATGGTTCGTCAGTGGCAGGAATCCTTCTATGAGGGTAGAACTTCCGAGTCAGTCTTTGATACACTTCCTGACTTCCAGCTGATGGCACAGGCTTATGGCATCAAAAACTATAAATTTGATAATCCAGAGACGATAGAGAAGGATCTAGAAGTCATTCTGGAGGATGTGCCCATGTTTATCGAGGTGGATATTTCTCGTAAGGAACAGGTCTTACCGATGGTACCAGCTGGTAAGAGCAATCATGAGATGTTGGGGGTGAAGTTCCATGCGTAGAATGTTAACAGCTAGATTGCAAAACCGTTCAGGAGTTTTGAATCGTTTTACAGGTGTCCTTTCTCGTCGTCAAGTCAATATTGAGAGTATCTCAGTTGGTGCGACAGAGAATCCCAATGTATCTCGCATCACCATCATTATTGATGTAGCTTCACATGATGAAGTAGAGCAAATCATTAAACAACTCAATCGTCAGATTGATGTAATTCGCATTCGTGATATCACAGATAAACCACACTTGGAAAGAGAAGTGATCTTGGTAAAAGTATCTGCTCCTGCTGAGAAGCGTGCAGAAATCTTGGCCATTATCCAACCTTTCCGTGCAACGGTAGTAGATGTGGCTCCAAGCTCAATCACCATCCAGATGACGGGAAATGCTGAGAAGAGTGAAGCTTTATTACGAGTGATTCGACCATATGGTATTAAAAATATCGCTCGTACGGGTGCAACTGGATTTACCCGCGACTAATACTCTTAGTATAAAATCCAGCATAAATTTGTTAAACCAGCCTATAAGGCAATAAAAATAGAAAAGAGAGAAAAACTATGGCAGTTCAAATGGAATACGAAAAAGATGTTAAAGTAGCAGCGCTTGACGGTAAAAAAATCGCCGTAATCGGTTATGGTTCACAAGGACATGCGCATGCGCAAAACTTGCGTGATTCAGGTCGTGATGTCATCATCGGTGTGCGTCCAGGTAAATCTTTTGACAAAGCAAAAGAAGACGGATTTGACACTTACACAGTAGCAGAAGCAACTAAATTGGCTGACGTTATCATGATCTTGGCACCAGACGAAATCCAACAAGAATTGTACGAAGCAGAAATCGCTCCAAACTTGGAAGCTGGAAATGCAGTTGGATTTGCCCATGGTTTCAATATCCACTTTGAATTTATCAAAGTTCCTGCAGATGTAGATGTCTTCATGTGTGCTCCTAAAGGACCAGGACACTTGGTACGTCGTACTTATGAAGAAGGATTTGGTGTGCCAGCTCTTTACGCAGTTTACCAAGATGCAACTGGAAATGCGAAAAACATTGCTATGGACTGGTGTAAAGGTGTTGGGGCTGCTCGTGTTGGTTTGCTTGAAACAACTTACAAAGAAGAAACTGAAGAAGATTTGTTTGGTGAACAAGCCGTACTTTGTGGTGGTTTGACTGCCCTTATCGAAGCAGGTTTTGAAGTCTTGACAGAAGCAGGCTATGCCCCAGAATTGGCTTACTTTGAAGTTCTTCATGAAATGAAATTGATCGTTGACTTGATCTATGAAGGTGGATTCAAGAAAATGCGTCAATCTATTTCAAACACTGCTGAATACGGTGACTATGTATCAGGTCCACGTGTGATTACTGAGCAAGTGAAAGAAAACATGAAAGCTGTTTTGGCAGATATCCAAAATGGTAAATTTGCAAATGACTTTGTGAATGACTACAAGGCTGGTCGTCCAAAATTAACTGCTTACCGTGAACAAGCAGCTAACCTTGAAATCGAAAAAGTTGGTGCAGAATTGCGTAAAGCAATGCCTTTCGTTGGTAAAAACGACGACGACGCATTCAAAATCTACAATTAATTCTTGTAAAGAGAGACAGAAGGCGAGTTGGGGGTACCTAACTCGTTTTTTATCTTGAACAGTATTTGAGGAGGAGACAATGCTAAGTGCAAAAGATGTGGTGAAAGCCCACAAAGTTTTGAGTGGTGTAGTAGTAGATACACCACTAGAATATGATCATTATTTATCAGAAAAATACCAAGCAAAGATTTATCTCAAAAAGGAGAATGCGCAACGAGTTCGCTCTTTTAAAATTCGTGGAGCCTATTATGCCATTTCTCAACTATCAAAAGAAGAACGCGAGCGTGGTGTAGTCTGTGCCTCTGCGGGAAATCATGCCCAAGGTGTCGCCTATACTTGTAATGAGATGAAGATTCCTGCAACGATCTTTATGCCCATCACAACACCGCAACAAAAGATTGGGCAAGTTCGCTTTTTCGGTGGAGAGTTCGTGACAATCAAGTTGGTTGGGGATACCTTTGATGCTTCTGCTAAGGCAGCGCAAGAATTTACATTAACAGAAAACCGGACCTTCATCGATCCTTTTGATGATGCGCATGTTCAGGCTGGTCAAGGGACTGTAGCCTATGAGATTCTTGAAGAAGCCCGTAAAGAGTCTATTGATTTTGATACAGTACTTGTACCAGTAGGTGGTGGTGGATTGATTGCCGGTGTTTCTACTTATATTAAGGAAACCAACCCGACTATCGAAGTGATTGGAGTAGAAGCCAATGGAGCTCGCTCTATGAAAGCTGCCTTTGAAGCTGGGGGACCAGTTAAACTCAAAGAAATTGATAAGTTTGCTGATGGGATAGCTGTGCAGAAGGTTGGACAATTAACCTATGAAGCGACCCGTAAGAATGTTGAAACGCTGATTGGGGTGGACGAGGGATTGATTTCTGAAACCTTGATTGATCTTTATTCCAAACAAGGTATTGTAGCGGAACCAGCCGGAGCTGCCAGCGTTGCAGCCTTGGAAGTTTTATCAGACTATATCAAAGGCAAGACGATTTGTTGTATCATTTCTGGAGGAAATAACGATATCAACCGCATGCCAGAGATGGAAGAACGTGCCTTGATTTACGATGGAATCAAGCATTACTTTGTAGTGAATTTCCCACAACGTCCAGGAGCTCTACGAGAGTTTGTAAATGACATTTTGGGGCCAAATGATGACATCACTCGTTTTGAATATATCAAACGAGCAAGCAAGGGGACAGGCCCTGTCTTGATTGGGGTAGCCCTTGCCAATAAACATGATTATGCTGGATTGATTCATCGGATGGAAAAATTTGACCCATCTTATATTAATTTGAATGGCAACGAAACGTTGTACAATATGCTAGTTTAAGCTAAAATAAAATTATTATCATATTATTTGCGTAATGGTAATGATGGTGCTATAATGAGGGTGACGAAAGGGGGAGATTCCCATGTTTTTACAAATTTTACTTGTTTTATTGTTTTTAGTGGTGATTGCATCAGTGATCATGGTTAGTTCTGTGTATGTGGTTCGACAACAATCTGTCGCTATCATAGAACGTTTTGGGAAATACCAAAAGTTGAGCAATAGTGGTATTCATTTACGAGCTCCTTTTGGAATTGATAGGATTGCGGCAAGAGTTCAACTACGCTTGTTGCAAAGTGAGATTGTTGTAGAGACAAAGACGCAAGATAATGTATTTGTAACGATGAATGTGGCAACTCAGTATCGAGTAAATGAAAACAATGTCACAGATGCCTATTATAAATTGATGCGTCCAGAAGCCCAGATTAAATCCTATATTGAAGATGCTTTGCGTTCATCTGTACCAAAGCTAACCCTAGATGAGTTGTTTGAGAAGAAGGATGAAATCGCCTTAGAAGTTCAAAAACAAGTGGCTGAAGAAATGTCTACGTATGGGTATATCATTGTCAAAACGCTGATTACTAAGGTTGAACCTGATGCTGAAGTAAAACAATCAATGAATGAAATTAACGCGGCTCAACGTAAGAGAGTTGCGGCGCAAGAGCTTGCTGAAGCAGATAAGATTAAAATCGTGACCGCAGCAGAAGCAGAAGCAGAAAAAGATCGCCTACATGGTGTAGGGATTGCAGAGCAGCGTAAAGCAATTGTTGACGGATTAGCTGATTCTATCCAAGAGTTAAAAGGAGCCAATGTTGAGCTGACTGAAGAACAAATCATGTCTATCCTATTAACGAACCAGTATTTAGATACGTTGAATAATTTTGCAGATAAAGATGGTAATAATACAATCTTCCTGCCAGCAAATCCTAATGGAGTTGAGGATATAAGAACTCATATATTATCGGCTTTAAAAGCTAAATAAAAATATGCAGAATAATATAGTTACGATGAATATATGTTTTTTTATTGACAAACGAAATAAAAACGTATACAATTAAGTATTGTAAAGAATAATTTAGGAGAAGAACATGGCTAAGTCGAACTTTGAAAAAGTAGAAGCAGTTGTTGGCTGGGTTCGTGATAAGAAAATCACAGGCTACCGTATCTCTAAAGAAACGAATGCGCGTGAAATGTCTATCATTGCTCTAGCACAAGGACGCGCAAAAGTTAAAAATATTTCATTTGAAACAGCTCTTGGTTTAATCGATTTCTATGAAAAAAATCATGAAAAATTTGAAGATTAAACTGTGGTCACAGGCAGATTCCTGAGTCGAGTCTGCCTTTTCTTTACAATTACAAATTAAAAAGACTGCATTCTTTATGCAGTCTTTGTTTATTAGCTGAGATAACGTTGAAGAAATTCTTTTGTTCGTTCTTCTTTAGGGTTCGTGAAGAGTTCTTCTGGTTTGCCTTCTTCAGCAATGACGCCCTTATCCATAAAGATGACACGGTGAGAAACATCGCGAGCGAACTCCATTTCGTGGGTTACAACGATCATGGTCAAGCCCTCTTGAGCCAAATCCTGCATAATTTTGAGGACTTCTCCGACCATTTCAGGGTCGAGGGCAGATGTTGGTTCGTCGAAGAGAATGGCGTCAGGATTCATGGAGAGTGCGCGGGCGATAGCCACGCGTTGTTTTTGGCCCCCGGAGAGTTGTTTGGGCTTGGCTTGCCAGTAACGTTCTCCCATACCGACTTTTTCGAGATTCTCTTTGGCAATTTTTTCAGCTTCAGAGTGGTCGCGTTTAAGGACAGTCGTCTGAGCGACGATTGTATTTTCAAGGACATTCAGATTTTCAAAGAGATTGAAAGATTGGAAAACCATACCGAGTTTTTCACGATAATGGGTGAGGTTATAGCCTTTTTCTAAGACATTTTCTCCTCGATAGAGAATCTCTCCCTCTGTAGGTGTTTCGAGTAAATTAATTGAACGAAGGAAGGTTGATTTTCCGCTTCCTGAGCTCCCGATGATGGAAATAACCTCTCCTTTATGGACGGTGAGGGAAATGTCTTTTAACACTTCGTTTTGCCCATAGGATTTTTTGAGGTGTTTGATTTCAAGGATTGCTTGTGTCATTTTTTCAAATCCTCCGTTTGCATTTGGTTAGCACCTGTAGTGTAAGTATCCATGTCCATGCGACGTTCGATAAAGCGTAGGATACGGGTCACAGTGAAGGTGAGGACAAAGTAAATCACGGCGATGATGGTAAAGGTCTGGAAGTATTGATAGGTTTGTGTTGCTACAGTATTTCCTGAGAAATAAAGCTCAACAACAGAAATAACGTTCAATACGGAGGTATCTTTGATGTTGATGACAAACTCATTACCAGTAGCAGGTAGAATATTGCGGACAACCTGAGGTAGGACAATCTTACGCATGGTTTGATTATGGGTCATACCAAGAGCAGTTGCAGCTTCAAACTGTCCTTTGTCAACTGCTAGGATACCACCACGGACGATCTCTGTCATGTAGGCACCCGTATTGATTGAGACGATGAAGATAGCAGCTAGTGTGCGGTCAAGATTGATACCGAAAGCTTGGGCAGTTCCATAGTAGATAACCATGGATTGAACAATCATTGGTGTACCACGGAAGATCTCGATATAGACATTAAGGATCCAGCCAAGTAGCTTTTGCAAGCCATAGATTGCCTTGTTCTCAGATAGTGGAGCGGTACGGAAGACCCCAATCGCAAGTCCGATAAGGAGACCTGTGATGGTTCCGATAATGGAGATTAAGAGTGTGATACCAGCACCACGCAAGAGTTGTTGCCAGTTTTCAGAAAGTATCTTAGCGACTTGGCTAAAGAAACTACTTTCTTCCTCTGTTGTTGTAGACTCCACAGGTTGCTCTTTGATCATACGATCCATGAGGGCTACTTGTTCATCCTTAGAGATGGTTTCGATGCTAGCATTGATTTGGCTGATGCGGCTGTCATCTTTACGAAGTCCAATGGCAATAGCTGTATCTTCTTCGCCAGTTTTGAAACCTGGTTGAGGTTGGATCATTTTGAACTTAGCGTTAGCAGACTCAGCGGTCATTGCTTCAGGTCGTTCAGAAACATAGGCATCAATAACACCAGCCTCCAGAGCTTGACGCATTTGGGCGAAGTCACCCATAGCTGTTTCTTTTTTGGCATCTGGAATTTGGGAAATCAGGTCATAAAGATAAACACCTTGTTGAGACGTGATTTTTGCCCCACTAAAGTCCTCTAAAGATTTGGCATTTGCATAGGCAGAGTCCTTTTTTACCAATAGAACCGGTTCGCTAGTATAGTAACTGCTTGAAAAAGCAATTTCTTGTTTGCGTTCAGCGGTTGGGCTCATACCGGCAATGATCATATCGATTTTGCCAGAAGTAAGGGCTGGAACAAGTCCTTCCCATTTGGTTTTCACAACCAAAGGTTCCTTACCAAGGTCTTTGGCAATCTTTTTAGCAATTTGAACATCGTAGCCGTTGGCATATTGGTTGGTACCGTCGATTTTGACGGCGCCGTTACTATCGTCGTCTTGGGTCCAGTTGAAGGGAGCGTAAGCTGCCTCCATCCCGATGCGTAAATATTCGTCGGCTTGGACTTGGCTAACTAGTCCTAAGGTAAGGGCTAGGCTAGCAAGGATAGATAAGCATAATTTTTTCATGTTTTCTCCTATTTCTAGTCTAAAAATGACTCTCTCTATTGTATCTAAAAATAGTGAGATTTTCAATACAAGTAAGCCTTTACTTATAAAAAATGATATAATGGTAAAAAGATTGAAAGGGAACCGATTATGAAAAAAAGATGGCTGTTGGCTTTGGTATTTGCTTATTTATTATTTATACCGAGTCTGGTTTTTGCAGTAGACTTTGATATCTTATCCTATCAGGGTGATTTGAATATTCATGCAGATAATACTGCAATTTTTAAGGAAACAATTACCTACCGCTTTGGAGATGATTATAATGGTCAGTTAGTTGGACTCGGGAAAGCTGGGAAAATGCCGGAAGGATTTGACATTGATCCCGATCCGACCGTTCAGGTTTCTAAAAATGGAAGAATTGTTCAAAATGCTTCCTTCTATACTATGGAGGAAGAGGACGGCTACAAGGTAAAAATTTACAATGCTGGCTATGCTGGAGATACTGTTCGGGTAACGGTTACCTGGAAACTAACCAACCTTCTCTTCTTATATAAGGATATCGCAGAGCTAAATTGGCAACCCTTGACCGATAGTACTGGAGACATCAAAGAGATTGAGTTTAAAGTTAGCTCTGATACCCCAGCAGAGAAACTCTATTTTCATGCAGGTCAACTCCTAAGGGACTCTAGTGTTGAAAAAGTAAATAATCTCTATCATGTCAAAATGAAAGACCTTCCTAGAAAGCGACAGATCGAATTACACGCATACTGGCTGAGAAGTGCTTTTGCAGGAGCTCCAGATCAAGGATTAGAGGAAGAACGTTTAACCGATTTTAACCGGATTGAAAGCAATATAGCGACAGAAAAAGCGCAAAGTGAGATAATGATGAAATGGGTGTTCCCCGTCATTTTTATGAGCCTCTTACTTTTAGTTCCTCTCTTCTATAGGATGTTTCGTCAGAGTACAAGCATTAAAAAGGTCTTTCCAAAAGATCATCGACTCTACGAACCACCGATGGATTTGCCTCCGATGGTTTTAGCAGAAGCAGTGTATTCAACCTCCTTAGAGGAAGTCAATCCCCTAAACAAATCAGGGTTTGGTAAATTTACTTTTGAACGTTTGATTCAGGCAACCTTGTTGGATTTAGTAGATCGAGGCCATTTATCTATTTTCCAAGGGGATGAGGAACCTTATGTGCGCATTATCAGTGAAAAGGGTTTGTCCAATTTTGAGAAGGAATGCCTGCGCATGACTTTGTCAAATAAGAAAGAATTGGCTATTTCAGAGCTCTTCCCTGATTACCAAGTTTCATCTTCCCTTTACCGTGGTGCCAAAGAGTCAGATGAAAAACATATCCGAGAAACAGGCTCGCGTCTCAAACGCTCCTTTGAAGGAAGACTTCAACGCATTCAGTCTTGTGTCAAGGATAAGGTCCATGTACTTCGTATCCCAAGCTACTATCGTCCCTTGACAAGTGAGGAACGTCGCCTTGCTCTCGGGATGCGGGTCTGTTCAGCCATAACAGCTCTAGGTGGACTGCTATTCTTTTACTATAGCTGGCAAACACATGGTTTCTTTTCGATCCCATTTCTACTCTTAGGATTGACAGGATTAGGGACTAGTTTCTGGGTTTACCTTGCCACGCGAGGAGCCTATCGCGATGGAGTTCTAACAGAGGAAGGAGCGGAGATCTTCTATCTCTGGACGAGTTTTGAAAATATGCTTCGCGACATCGCTCATCTGGATCAGGCCGAGCTAGAGAGCATCGTCCTTTGGAACCGTCTATTGGTCTATGCGACTCTCTTTGGTTATGCCAAGAAGGTGAGCAAGTTAATGAAAGTTCGCCATATTCAGCTTGAAAATCCAGATTTGAATCTTTATGTAGCCTATGGTTGGCACTCACAGTTCTACACCTCAACTGCACAAATCAAGCAATATACAGCTGTCGCAAATACAGCTAGCAATTACTCTGTATCTTCTGGAAGTGGAAGTTCAGGTGGAGGATTCTCAGGAGGCGGAGGCGGTGGTAGCATCGGCGCCTTCTAAAAAATCTATCGCAACATCTGAAATTATGCTATAATAGAGGACAGAAAAAGGAGTAATGTATGTATTTTATTGAAATTTTGAAGTCAATCTTTTTTGGGATTGTTGAAGGAATTACAGAATGGTTGCCCATTTCAAGTACTGGCCACTTGATCTTGGTTGAAGAATTTGTACAATACAAGGACCAAAATGAAGCCTTCATGTCCATGTTTAATGTTGTCATTCAGCTTGGTGCCATTTTAGCAGTTATGGTCATTTACTTTAATAAGCTTAATCCCTTCAAACCTGGTAAAACTAAGGTCGAAGTTCGTAGAACTTGGCAATTGTGGTCAAAAGTCTTGGTTGCGACCTTGCCTTTGCTATTGGTTTTTAAATTAGATGATTGGTTTGATGCCAACTTCCATAACATGGTTTCAGTTGCAATCATGTTGATTATCTATGGTGTTGCCTTTATCTACCTTGAAAAACGAAATAAGGCGCAAGCCATTGAACCAATAGTAACAGAGCTTGACAAGCTGCCTTATAAAACAGCCCTTTACATTGGGCTCTTCCAAGTCCTCGCTCTTTTCCCAGGAACGAGCCGTTCAGGTGCAACTATCGTTGGTGGTTTGTTGAATGGAACAAGCCGCTCAGTCGTAACAGAGTTTACCTTCTATCTCGGAATTCCTGTTATGTTCGGAGCCAGTGCCTTAAAGATTTTTAAATTTATTAAAGCAGGTCAACTATTGAGTTTTGGACAACTGTTCTTGCTCTTGGTAGCTATGGGTGTTGCCTTCGCAGTCAGCATGGTTGCCATTCGTTTCTTGACCAGCTATGTGAAGAAGCACGACTTTACACTCTTTGGTAAATACCGTATTGTACTCGGTAGTGTCTTGCTGCTCTATAGTTTTGTGCGTTTATTTGTATAAGAAAAAGCTTGAAGGAAGATTCCTTCAAGCTTTTTAAAATCCTGTCACCGTAATTCCTAGTAAACGGATACCTTTTTCTTTGTAAGCTAGTTCTTCGTAGAGTTGAAGGGCAGTTTGAGAAATCTGACTAGCGTCCTGTGTTGCTTGTGGGAGGCTTTTTCGTCTAGTCAGAGTGGAGAAGTCAGCATATCGTATTTTGAGGATAATGATTTTTCCAGCTTTGTCCTGCTTGCTGAGATTGTGAGCTACCTTTTCTGAGAGAAGAGTCAGCTCTTTTTTAATGTCTTCTTCTACTTGTAGGATCTTTCCGTAGGTTTTTTCCTTGCCAATGGACTTACGAATGCGATTGGACTTGACCGGCGATTTATGAATGCCCCTTACCTTTCGATAAAGGTCAAAACCGAGTCTGCCGAACCGATCGATTAAAGTGACTTCTGAGATGTCCAATAAGTCCGCACCAGTATAAATGCCCATTTCATGAAGGCGTTCAACTGTTTTTTTGCCCACGCCATGGAATTTAGCAATGTCCATTTGTTTGAGGAAGTCTTGGGCTTGATCTGGGAGAATCACTGTCAAACCATGTGGTTTTTGATAGTCACTAGCCATTTTAGCTAGGAATTTGTTATAAGAAACACCTGCAGAAGCAGTCAGGTGTAGTTCCTGCCAGATATCCTGTTGGATGAGGCGGGCAATTTTGACGGCTGACTTGATACCGAGTTTATTTTCTGTCACATCCAAGTAGGCTTCGTCAATACTCATAGGTTCAATCAAATCAGTGTAGCGTTTAAAAATAGCTCGAATCTCAAGTCCTACAGTCTTATACTTTTCATAATTTCCTGAGATAAAGACAGCTTGGGGACAGCGCTCATAAGCTTCTTTAGAGCTCATGGCTGAATGAACACCAAAAGCCCGCGCCTCATAGCTACAGGTAGAAACGACACCTCGACCACCTGTTTGTCTAGGGTCGCTTCCGATAATGACAGGTTTGCCCTTTAACTTGGGATTATCTCTTATTTCCACCGCAGCAAAAAAGGCATCCATGTCGATATGGATGATTTTTCTGGACAAATCATTTATCAATGGAAATATGAGCATTATTGCACCTTTCTAGCGTCATTTTCTATTCATTATACCTTTTTTTCTGAAAAAATGGAAAAGAGTAATCCTACTTTCAAAAATATAATACAGATTGTGCCTAAAATTAGACTGTATTAGAAAAGAAAGTAACAAAAAAGCCGGATTTCGCTTGTTGAAATCGGTTACTGTGTGGTATACTTGTCTCATGAATGTAACAGATGGCTGTTACTAGAAAGAAAAATGAGGACATTAACATGGTTGTTAAGACAGTTGTTGAAGCACAAGACATTTTTGATAAAGCTTGGGAAGGCTTCAAAGGTGTAGATTGGAAAGAAAAAGCAAGCGTTTCTCGCTTCGTTCAAGCTAACTACACACCTTATGATGGTGATGAAAGCTTCCTTGCTGGACCAACAGAACGTTCACTTCACATCAAAAAGATTGTAGAAGAAACTAAGGCTCACTACGAAGAAACTCGTTTCCCAATGGACACTCGTCCAACATCTATTGCTGATATTCCTGCCGGATTTATCGACAAAGAAAATGAAGTTATCTTCGGTATCCAAAACGATGAACTCTTCAAATTGAATTTCATGCCAAGAGGTGGTATCCGTATGGCTGAAACTACTTTGAAAGAAAATGGATACGAACCAGATCCAGCTGTTCACGAAATCTTTACTAAATATGTAACAACAGTTAACGACGGTATCTTCCGTGCTTACACTTCAAACATCCGTCGTGCTCGCCACGCTCACACTGTAACTGGTCTTCCAGATGCATATTCACGTGGACGTATCATCGGTGTTTACGCACGTCTTGCTCTTTACGGTGCAGACTACTTGATGCAAGAAAAAGTAAACGACTGGAATGCAATTAAAGAAATTGATGAAGAAACAATCCGTCTTCGTGAAGAAGTAAACCTTCAATACCAAGCATTGCAACAAGTTGTTCGCTTGGGTGACCTTTACGGAGTTGATGTCCGCAAACCAGCAATGAACACGAAAGAAGCTATCCAATGGGTTAACATCGCCTTCATGGCTGTCTGCCGTGTTATCAATGGTGCTGCTACATCTCTAGGACGTGTGCCAATCGTATTGGATATCTTTGCAGAACGTGACCTTGCTCGTGGTACATTTACTGAATCAGAAATCCAAGAGTTCGTTGATGATTTCGTTATGAAACTTCGTACAGTTAAATTTGCTCGTACAAAAGCTTATGACCAATTGTACTCAGGTGACCCAACCTTCATCACAACTTCTATGGCTGGTATGGGTAACGACGGTCGTCACCGTGTTACTAAGATGGACTACCGTTTCTTGAACACTCTTGACAACATCGGTAACTCTCCAGAGCCAAACTTGACAGTTCTTTGGACTGACAAATTGCCATACAACTTCCGTCGCTACTGTATGCATATGAGCCACAAACACTCTTCTATCCAATATGAAGGCGTGACAACAATGGCTAAAGACGGATACGGAGAAATGAGCTGTATCTCATGCTGTGTGTCACCACTTGACCCAGAAAACGAAGATCAACGCCACAACATCCAGTACTTCGGTGCTCGTGTAAACGTTTTGAAAGCTCTTCTTACTGGTTTGAACGGTGGTTACGACGATGTTCACAAAGACTACAAAGTATTTGACATCGATCCTATCCGTGACGAAGTTCTTGAATTCGAATCAGTTAAAGCCAACTTCGAAAAATCTCTTGACTGGTTGACTGACACTTACGTAGACGCTTTGAACATCATCCACTACATGACTGACAAGTACAACTATGAAGCTGTTCAAATGGCCTTCTTGCCAACTAAACAACGTGCTAACATGGGATTCGGTATCTGTGGATTTGCTAACACTGTTGATACATTGTCAGCGATTAAATACGCTACAGTTAAACCAATCCGTGACGAAAATGGCTACATCTACGATTACGAAACAATCGGTGAATACCCACGTTGGGGTGAAGATGACCCACGTTCAAACGAATTGGCAGAATGGTTGATCGAAGCTTACACAACTCGTCTACGTAGCCACAAACTTTACAAAGACGCTGAAGCTACAGTATCACTATTGACAATCACATCTAACGTTGCTTACTCTAAACAAACTGGTAACTCACCAGTCCACAAAGGTGTATACCTCAACGAAGATGGTTCTGTGAACTTGTCTAAACTTGAATTCTTCTCACCAGGCGCTAACCCATCTAACAAAGCTAAAGGTGGATGGTTGCAAAACTTGAACTCACTTGCTAGCCTTGACTTTGGTTACGCAGCTGACGGTATCTCATTGACAACTCAAGTTTCTCCACGTGCTCTTGGTAAGACTCGTGACGAACAAGTTGATAACTTGGTAACAATCCTTGATGGTTACTTCGAAAACGGTGGACAACACGTTAACTTGAACGTTATGGACTTGAACGATGTTTACGAAAAGATCATGTCAGGTGAAGACGTTATCGTACGTATCTCTGGATACTGTGTAAACACTAAATACCTCACTCCAGAACAAAAAACTGAATTGACACAACGTGTCTTCCACGAAGTTCTTTCAATGGATGACGCATTGAGCTAAGATTCAATTAGAATAGAAAGAAAGCTAGTCTATAGGACTGGCTTTTTTGTGTACTTACATTATCTATTCAAGACTTCAAAAAAATTTTAAAAAAATAGTCAAATTTGGTCAAAAAACTATTGACTTTTACTGACTAATGTGATATAGTAGGAACATAAGGAAAATGAATTCCTTAAAAACTTCATTTTCAATGATTCTATTTCTTGAAAATGTACGATAGATACCCTAGAAAGGGGTGAGGCCTATGTTAAATCTAACAGATTTTGAAAAGAAGATGATAAAAGGCTTATTTAAGAAAGAAAAACCAGAAATTATACGTAGAGTAGTTAGTTAGCTAGTCTAAAATTTTTAAAACAAAGGTCAAAGATAGTCAATATCAGAGATCGTACTTAATTAACAATAAACGAGGTAAAGAATATGAACAACAACTTTAATAACTTTAACAACATGGATGATTTATTTAACCAATTGATGGGTGGTATGCGAGGATATAGTTCTGAAAATCGTCGCTACTTGATTAATGGACGTGAAGTGACACCTGAGGAATTTGCTCACTATCGTGCAACTGGTCAATTGCCAGGAAATGCAGAATCTGATGTGCAAATGCAACAACACGCTTCAGGTATGAAACAAGACGGTGTCCTTGCTAAACTAGGTCGCAACTTGACAGCGGAAGCTCGTGAGGGCAAGCTGGATCCTGTAATCGGACGAAACAAGGAAATTCAAGAAACATCTGAAATCCTCTCACGTCGTACGAAAAATAATCCTGTTCTAGTCGGAGATGCAGGTGTTGGTAAGACAGCCGTTGTCGAAGGTCTAGCACAAGCGATTGTGAATGGAGATGTTCCGGCTGCCATCAAGAACAAGGAAATAATTTCTATTGATATCTCAGGTCTTGAGGCTGGTACTCAATACCGTGGTAGCTTTGAAGAAAACGTTCAAAATCTAGTCAATGAAGTAAAAGAAGCAGGGAATATTATCCTCTTCTTTGATGAAATTCACCAAATCCTTGGCGCTGGCTCAATCGGAGGAGACAGTGGTTCTAAAGGGCTTGCGGACATTCTCAAGCCAGCTCTCTCTCGTGGTGAATTGACCGTTATTGGAGCGACAACTCAAGACGAATACCGTAACACCATCTTGAAAAATGCAGCTCTTGCTCGTCGTTTCAACGAAGTCAAGGTTAATGCTCCTTCAGCAGAGGATACCTTTAAAATTCTTCAAGGAATTCGTGACCTCTACCAACAACACCACAATGTTATCTTGCCAGATGAAGTCTTGAAAGCAGCAGTGGATTATTCTATCCAATACATTCCACAACGCAGCTTGCCAGATAAGGCTATCGACCTTGTCGATGTAACGGCTGCTCACTTGGCAGCTCAACATCCTGTAACAGATGTTCATGCTGTTGAACGAGAAATCGAGGCAGAAAAAGACAAGCAAGAAAAAGCAGTTGAGGCAGAAGATTTTGAAGCAGCTCTCAATGCCAAGACACGTATTGCTGAATTAGAGAAAAAAGTCGAAAACCACACAGAAGACATGAAAGTGACTGCAAGCATCAACGATGTGGCTGAGTCTGTGGAACGAATGACAGGTATCCCAGTGTCACAAATGGGAGCGTCAGACATCGAACGTTTGAAAGATATGGCTCATCGCTTGGAACACAAGGTTATCGGCCAAGACAAGGCGGTTGAAGCTGTAGCTCGTGCTATCCGTCGTAACCGTGCTGGTTTTGATGAAGGCAATCGCCCAATCGGTAGCTTCCTCTTTGTAGGGCCTACTGGGGTTGGTAAGACGGAGCTTGCTAAGCAATTGGCGCTCGATATGTTTGGAACCAAGGATGCGATCATCCGCTTGGATATGTCTGAATACAGTGACCGCACAGCCATTTCTAAATTGATCGGTACAACAGCTGGTTATGTTGGGTATGATGACAATAGCAATACCTTGACAGAACGTGTTCGTCGCAATCCATACTCTATCATTCTCTTGGATGAGATTGAAAAGGCGGATCCTCAAGTCATTACCCTTCTCCTCCAAGTCTTGGATGACGGTCGTTTGACTGATGGTCAGGGAAATACCGTTAACTTTAAAAACACTGTCATTATCGCAACATCAAATGCTGGCTTTGGCTATGAAGCCAACTTGACAGAAGATGCGGATAAGCCAGAATTGATGGATCGTTTGAAACCATTCTTCCGTCCAGAATTCCTTAACCGCTTTAATGCAGTTATCGAGTTCTCACACTTGAATAAGGAAGACCTTTCTAAGATTGTGGACTTGATGTTGGCGGAAGTCAACCAAACCTTGGCTAAGAAAGACATTGATTTGGAAGTCAGCCAAGCAGCTAAGGACTTTATCACAGAAGAAGGTTATGACGAAGTTATGGGTGTTCGCCCTCTCCGTCGCGTGGTTGAACAACAAATTCGTGATAAGGTAACAGATTTCCACTTGGATCACCTAGATGCCAAACATCTAGAAGCAGATATGGAAGATGGTGGTTTAGTTATTCGTGAAAAAGCCTAATACTCTTCGAAAATCAAATTCAAACCACGTCAACGTCGCCTTGCCGTACTCAAGTACAGCCTGCGGCTAGTTTCCTAGTTTGCTCTTTGATTTTCATTGAGTATAAGACAAAATTTTGAGAATAAAAAAGAAGGAACTAGCTAAAAAGCTGGTTCCTTTTTGTGTTTAGATGACATGGCGCTCAAAGGCATCATCTGAGATTCCTTGTTCCAGAATGAGTTTCGCCCATTCTTTAGCAGAAAAGAGGCTGTGGTCCTTGTAGTTTCCGCAAGATTCGATGGTTGTTCCAGGAACATCTTCCCAAGTAGTAGTCTCAGCGATTTCCTTGAGCGAATCCTTAATAACAGCTGCAATTTCGGCACTGGTATGGCGTCCCCACATAATCATGTGGAAGCCTGTACGACAACCAAATGGCGAACAGTCAATCATACCGTCAATGCGGGTACGGATGAGTTTGGCTAAGAGGTGCTCAATGGTGTGAAGACCAGCGGTAGGGATAGAATCCTCATTTGGCTGTACCAAGCGAATATCAAAGTTGGAGATGACATCTCCCTTTGGCCCTGTTTCCTCCCCAATCAAGCGAACATAAGGTGCTTTGACAATGGTGTGGTCAAGTTCAAAACTTTCAACAATAACTTCTTTTGACATGGTAGTTCCTTTCAGTTTTCTTCTTTCATTATATCATAAAGGGTGCTGTTGAGATAGAGAGAAAACCTCTCCGATGAAGGAGAGGTTTGAGTTTTTTATTTGCGATATAAGCGGTCGTATTGGTAATAAGGGTCAAAGGTTACGTTGATACCCAATTTGCGAAGGACATTCTTGTCTTCATCGGTCAAGATGATGGTTGAGTGGGCTTCGCTTCCTTTGAGGTTACCAAGTTCTTCCATGGCACGCGCAGCATCTGGATTTTCCATAGCTGTGATGGCTAGCGCAATCAAAATTTCATTTGAGTGGAGGCGAGGATTGCGGCTACCTAGGTGATCGATTTTAAGACCTTGAATTGGTTTGACGACTTCAGGTTCGATTAGTTTCACTTCCTTAGCGATATTAGCTGATTTTTTGATGGCATTGATCAAGGCGGCAGCTGTAGGACCAAAGAGTTCAGAGTTTTTACCAGTCACGATTTCCCCGCTTGGCAATTCAAGGGCTAGGGCAGGACCACCAGTTTCTTCTGCTTTTTGGCGTGCAGCAACAGCAACCTTACGGTCTGCAGGTGTGATGCCGAGGTCGTTCATGAGCAACTCAATTTTCTTGACAGCAGTTTCTCCGACTTTTTCAGCTTTAAAATCAAGAACAGTTTGATAATAGCGACGGATGATTTCTTGTTTAGAAGCTTCGATAGCAGCCTCATTATCTGTAATAGCGAAGCCAACCATATTGACACCCATGTCTGTTGGAGAAGCGTATGGAGATTCGCCGAGGATGCGCTCTAACATGCGCTTGAGCACTGGGAAAATTTCGATATCACGGTTGTAGTTGACAGTGGTTTCTCCATAGGTTTGAAGATGGAATGGGTCAATCATGTTGACATCATCAAGGTCTGCGGTTGCAGCCTCGTAGGCCAAGTTGACTGGGTGATGAAGGGGAAGATTCCAAACTGGGAAGGTTTCAAATTTAGCGTAACCAGACTTGATACCATTGATTTGGTCGTGGTACATGTTTGACATACAAGTGGCCAATTTTCCAGAACCAGGTCCAGGAGCGGTTACGACAATCAAGTTGCGACTGGTTTTGATGTAGTCGTTTTTCCCCATACCTTCTGGAGAAATGATGTGGTCCATATCCGTCGGATATCCTTTGATTGGGTAATGAAGATAGGAATCAATCCCGTTTTTATCTAACTGGTTGCGGAAGGCATCTGCAGCGGGTTGGCCAGCGTATTGTGTGATGACAACCGAACCAACAAAAATTCCCAGTTCATTGAATTTGTCAATCAAACGAAGAACTTCTTGGTCATAAGAAATGCCTAGGTCGCCACGTGCTTTGGAATGTTCGATGTTGCTAGCATTAATGGCAATCACAACCTCAACCTGCTCTTTCAATTCTTGCAAGAGCTTGATTTTATTGTCAGGCTCATAACCAGGAAGTACACGAGCAGCGTGGAAATCTTCTAACATTTTGCCACCAAACTCCAAATAGAGCTTGCCATCAAATTGGTTAATGCGCTCCAAAATGTGGTCGCGCTGTAGATTCAAATATTGTTCAGAACTAAAAGCTTGTTTTTTCATTTTTTTACCTCTGATCTCTATTATAATAAAAAATTGGAAGATAGGAAACTACGGAGTCAAAAAAGAAATCAAAAAGATTAGGCAAACGCTTGCACTAAGTTTGAAAAAGCGCTATCATATACTATAGATTATTAAAATAATGAGGTAAACAGATGCAAGAAAAATGGTGGCACAATGCCGTAGTCTATCAAGTCTATCCAAAGAGTTTCATGGACAGTAACGGAGATGGAATTGGCGATTTGCCAGGAATTACGAGTAAGTTAGACTACCTAGCTAAGTTAGGAATTACAGCGATTTGGCTTTCTCCCGTTTATGACAGTCCTATGGATGATAATGGTTATGATATTGCTGATTATCAAGCGATTGCTGCTATTTTCGGAACTATGGAGGATATGGATGAATTGATCGCTGAAGCTAAGAAGCGTGATATTCGTATCATCATGGACTTGGTGGTCAATCATACCTCGGATGAGCATGCTTGGTTTGTCGAGGCCTGTGAAAATCCTGATAGTCCCGAGCGAGACTACTATATCTGGCGGGATGAGCCCAATGATTTGGAGTCTATCTTTAGTGGGTCTGCTTGGGAATACGATGAAAAATCAGATCAATACTATCTTCACTTTTTCAGCAAGAAACAGCCTGATCTCAACTGGGAGAATGAAAAACTGCGCCAGAAAATTTACGAGATGATGAACTTCTGGATTGATAAAGGAATTGGCGGTTTCCGTATGGATGTCATTGACATGATTGGGAAAATTCCTGATGAGAAGGTAGTCAATAATGGTCCTATGCTCCATCCTTATCTCAAGGAAATGAACCGAGCGACCTTTGGGGATAAAGATCTCTTGACAGTAGGAGAAACTTGGGGGGCAACGCCAGAGATTGCTAAGCTCTACTCTGATCCAAAAGGACAAGAATTGTCTATGGTCTTCCAGTTTGAACACATCTGTCTTCAGTATCAGGAAGGGCAACCTAAGTGGCACTACCAAAAAGAGTTAAATGTAGGGAAGTTGAAAGAAATCTTCAACAAATGGCAGACAGAGTTAGGAGTTGAAGACGGCTGGAATTCCCTCTTTTGGAATAACCATGACCTTCCTCGCATCGTCTCTATCTGGGGAAATGATCAAGAATACCGTGAAAAATCCGCCAAAGCCTTTGCAATCTTGCTTCATCTCATGAGAGGAACTCCCTATATCTACCAAGGTGAGGAGATTGGGATGACCAACTATCCGTTTGAAACACTGGACCAAGTAGAAGATATTGAATCCCTCAACTATGCGCGTGAGGCTCTTGAAAAAGGCGTTCCGCTAGAGGAAATTATGGACAGCATCCGTGTCATTGGTCGTGATAATGCCCGTACCCCAATGCAATGGGATGAAAGCAAAAATGCTGGCTTCTCAACAGGTCAACCTTGGTTGGCAGTTAATCCAAACTACGAAAAAATCAACGTTCAAGAAGCACTGGCAAATCCAGATTCTATTTTCTATACTTATCAAAAACTCGTTCAAATCCGCAAGGAAAACAGTTGGCTGATTCGAGCTGATTTTGAATTACTCGATACGACTGATAAGGTCTTTGCTTATATCCGTAAGGACGGTGACCGTCGTTTCCTAGTTGTGGCTAACTTGTCCAATGAAAAACAAAACTTTTCAGTAGAAGGAAGAATTAAGTCAATCTTGATTAAAAACACTACTGCTAAAGAAGCAGTTGAAAAACAGACCTTGGCTCCATGGGATGCTTTCTGTGTGGAACTAACGGATTAAAATAAGTGAACCTCAAGCCTTTGATGCTTGGGGTTCTTTTGTTGAAAAATATATAGAAAAGCCTTTAAAAAATATTTGTTAGAATTTTCTAAAAAATCTGGCGAAAGTCCTTGCTTTTATGAAAAAATAGGGTATAATGGTGAAAACACTATCTTTAAGGAGATTACTTATGAAATCGAAAAAGTGGCTCTTAGGAGCAGGTGCTGTTTTGAGTGCAGCCCTACTGTTAACTGCTTGTGGGCAAAGTGAAAAGAAAGCGGATGCTCCCAAAACATTCTCTTATGTCTACGCTATGGATCCATCTTCTTTGGACTATAGTGTGACGAGCAAGAGCTCAACCTCTGACGTTATAGCAAACGTTGTTGATGGTCTTTTGGAAAATGATAAGTATGGGAACTTAATTCCATCACTTGCAGAAGACTGGTCTGTTTCAAAGGATGGTTTGACTTACACCTACAAACTTCGTAAGGGTGTAAAATGGTATACTTCTGATGGAGAAGAATACGCTGAAGTTAAAGCTAAAGACTTTGTTACTGGGCTTAAACATGCTGCTGACGGAAAATCAGATGGTCTTTCTTTGATTCAAGATTCTATCAAAGGTTTGGCAGAGTATGTTAGTGGTGAGAGCAATGATTTCTCTACCGTAGGAGTTAAGGCTGTTGATGATTACACGGTAGAATACACGCTCAACAAACCAGAAAGTTTCTGGAACTCTAAGGTCACAACTGCAACCATGCTCCCAGTTAATGAAGAATTTTTGAATTCTAAAGGGAGCGACTACGGTGCACCAACCCCATCAGGTATCCTATATAATGGTCCTTATTTCTTGAAATCATTGACTTCAAAATCAGTCATTGAATATGAAAAGAATCCAAACTACTGGGATAAGGATAATGTCAAGATTGACAATATTAAACTAACTTTCTACGATGGATCAGACCAAGAATCTTTGATTCGTAGCTTTACACAAGGAGCTTATACAACAGCTCGTCTCTTCCCGACAAGTTCAAATTTTGAGTCAACTAAACAAGAGTACGGCGATAAGATTGTTTACAGTCCACAAGAAGCGACTAGCTACTACCTCACTGTTAATGTAAACCGCCAATCTTACAATAAAACAGCCAAAACAGACGAGGCTCAAAAAACTTCAACGAAAGAAGCTCTTCTCAACAAGAACTTCCGTCAGGCGCTGAACTTTGCCCTTGACCGTCACTCATACACTGCTCAGTTGAATGGTGAAGAAGGCGCGAACAAGATTATCCGTAACAGCCTAGTGCCTCATGACTACGTTCAAGTTGGTGAAAAAACCTTTGGAGAGTTGGCACAGGCAGAGCTCGTTTCATATGGAGACCAGTGGAAAGATGTAGCTCTTACAGATGGCAAGGATACAATTTACAGTCCTGAAAAAGCTAAGGCAGCCTTTGCTAAAGCCAAGGAAGAATTGCAGGGCAAGGGGGTTACCTTCCCAATCCATTTGGATATCCCGGTTGAACAAACAGATGTAATCGCGGTTCAACAAACTAACTCACTCAAGCAGTCTATCGAATCATCACTTGGTACTGAAAATGTCATTGTCGATGTCCTTCAAATGACAGATAATGAGAAAATGAGCATTACATCTCAAGCCAAGGTTCCATCCCAAAAAGACTATGACTTGAACGGAACTGGTTGGGGACCAGATTATCAAGACCCGGCTACCTACCTCAACATCCTTGATGCTAAGAAGGGTTCTGCCCTTAAACACTTGGGGATCAATCGCGGAAAAGATCCAGAAGTGATGGCTCAAGTTGGACTGGACGAATACAAGAAACTCTTGGATGACGCTGCAGCTGAAACCAGCGACCTTAATAAGCGTTATGAAAAATATGCTAAAGCTCAAGCTTGGGTATCGGATAGTTCACTTTTAATCCCAGTTGCTTCTTCAGGTGGTTCTCCAACGGTTAGCCGTACTGTACCATTTACAAAAGCTTACTCTCAAGTCGGGATCAAGGGAGACCCATTTGTGTTCAAAGGTTTGGAGTTGCAAAATGACGTTGTGACTGCAAAAGAATACGAAGAAGCCTTCAAGAAATGGCAACAAGAAAAAATCGAGACAAATGCCAAATACCAAAAAGAACTTGAAAAACACGTCAAGTAATCTATAAATAGAAAAGGAAGTTGCAGGAAACTGTGCTTCCTTTTTTGTTTTGAGACACCAGTTGTCATAAAGGCAGTAACTTTACATTTTTGAATAAATTTGATAAAATATGGTTATGTTATAAAAAGTGACATAAAGGAGTGAATGATGATCAAAATGAAAAAAAGACTGATTGGGACAGGTCTTGTCTTAGCGACAGGGATTTTGCTCTCTGCATGTGGACAGTCCAATACAGATACTAGCACTTATTCATCAACATTTAGTGCGAATCCAACAACTTTTAACTATCTCCTAGATTATTATGCAGATAACACTGCCGTTATTACCAATCTTGTAGATGGTTTGCTAGAAAATGACAGCTATGGGAACCTCGTACCTGCTCTTGCGGAGGATTGGTCTGTTTCATCAGATGGTTTGACCTATACCTACAAGCTTAGAAAAGATGCCAAGTGGTATACGGCTGATGGTGAGGAATACGCTTCAGTCAAAGCTCAGGATTTTGTCACTGGGATCAAATATGCTGCGGACAACAAGGGGCAAGCCATGGATCTGATTCAAAATTCAATCAAGGGATTGAATGACTATGTGACGGGTGTGACCAATGACTTTTCAACTGTTGGTGTCAAAGCCTTGGATGACTATACGGTTGAGTACACTTTGACACGACCAGAACCTTATTGGAACTCTAAGACAACCAATAGTATTCTTTTCCCAGTCAACGAAGAGTTTTTGAAATCAAAAGATAAAGACTTTGGTACCTTGACACCAGACAGCATCCTTTATAACGGTCCATATCTGTTAAAAGATTTCACATCAAAATCTTCGATCGAATATGTGAAGAATCCACACTATTATGACCATGATAAAGTAACCATTGAAAAAGTTAAGTTAGCCTACTTTGATGGGTCAGATCAGGAGATGACCATTCGAAACTTTGAAAGTGGTGCTTACTCGATTGCAGGAGTCTATCCAAACAGTTCGAATTATGCTAAGACAAAAGAAAAATACCAAGACAATATCGTCTATAGCTTACAAGACAAGACATCTTGGTACTTTAACTTTAACGTCAACCGCAAAACCTATAATCATACCGCTAAAACAACGGACGAACAAAAGAAATCAGCTCAAACAGCTATCTTAAATAAAAAATTCCGTCAGGCTATCAACTTTGGAATTGATCGAACAGCCTACTCTGCTCAATCTAACGGTGAAGAAGCAGCGAGCAAAACCCTTCGTAATACTCTGGTTCCCCCAACATTTGTCCAGGTGGGAGACAAGACCTTTGGAGAAGTAACAGCTTCTAAGCTTGTGAACTACGGAACTGAGTGGTCAGGCATCAATTTAGCAGACGCTCAAGATGCTTACTTCAATAAGGAAAAGGCCCAAGCAAAATTTGCGGAAGCTAAAAAGGAATTGGAAGCCCAAGGCGTGACTTTCCCAATCCATTTGGATGTCCCTGTTGATCAGACAAATAAAAATGCGGTCTCTGGTATGAATTCGGTTAAACAAACCCTTGAAACAGTACTAGGTTCTGACAATATCGTCATTGATGTTCAACAGCTTTCTACAGATGACTTTGGAAATGTTGCCTTCCTAGCACCAAATCCAGCAGCTCGTGACTACGACCTAAACTTTGATGGTTGGGTTGGTGATTACCAGGATCCATCAACTTATCTAGATCCCTTCAATGCTGAAACTGGCTTCTATCTCAAGATTTTTGGTCTTGATGCCAAAGAAGACCAAGAGCTCATTAAGAGTTTGGGGCTCGATACCTATACACAACTCCTGAAAGAAGCAGATGCTGAGAACAAAGATGTTGCTAAGCGTTATGAAAAATACGCTGAAGCTCAAGCTTGGATGATTGACAATTCTCTAGTCATGTCTGCTATGTCAAATGGTGGTACAGCCTCTGTAACCAAAGTAACTCCGTTTACACGTGCCTACTCCCTAGTAGGTATCAAGGGTGACGGAAATAATTATAAGTACATGAAATTACAAAAAGACCCTGTTACCAAGAAACAATTTGACGAAGCCAAGGCTAAGTGGGAAGCAGAAAGTAAAAAAGCTATCGAAAAGAGCCAAAAAGAGTTTGAAAACCACGTAAAATAAGATGAGAACAAGGTTTCCTATTCAGGAGCCTTGTTTTTGTATCCGTTAAACTAAAAACGAGTAAATGACCTGAGTTTTTTTGGGAAAAAGGTATAAATAAAAACGCTTAACTATAATGAATGAATGGCATTTATTGTTGGTTTATGATATAATGGTTTTAATTATGAAGGTTTAGGAGATTATTATGAGTAGACGCTCAAAGAGAGCTCGTTTAGGGAATGCGAAGCGAAATATTAATATATTCTTATTAGCCATTTATTTTTTATTGAGTGGTTTTTTGTTGTTCTTGATTTTTAAACATAATATCCTGGCCTTTAGATATCTAAATATTCTGGCTACGATTTTAATTCTAATTTCTATTGTAATTGCAACTCTGCTGATAGTTTATAAAAAAGCCGAAAAGTTTACGGTTTTCTTTTTGACACTTGCTGTACTAGTCAGTTCTGTCTCACTATTTGCACTTCATCAGTTTGTAGGGTTGACCAATCACATCAATGCGACATCAAACTATTCAGAGTATTCGATGAGTGTGGTCGTTTTAAAAGACAGTGAAATCAACAATGTTACTCAGTTGGATAGTGTAACAGGTCCGACTGAAACAGATAATGATAATATCCAAAAGTTGATGGCAGATATTAAGACGACACAGAGTAAAGACTTGACAGTTGAACAGAGTGCTTCTTATCTGGCAGCTTATAAGAGTCTGCTTTCTGGCGAAACGAAAGCAATTGTCTTAAATAGTATTTTTGAAAACATCATCGAAGCAGAGTATCCAGATTATGCTTCGAAAATTAAAAAAATCTATACAAAAAAACTAACTAAGGATGTTGCGGCACCAAAGGTATCTAAAAATCAGACGTTTAATATTTATGTCAGTGGAATTGATACCTACGGACCGATTAGTTCAGTATCTCGTTCTGATGTGAATATTCTAATGACTGTGAATCGAGATACCAAGAAAATTCTTCTGACTACAACGCCTCGAGATTCCTATGTTCCGATTGCGGATGGAGGAAACAATCAAAAGGATAAATTGACCCACGCTGGAATCTATGGAGTGGACTCGTCAATTCATACTTTGGAAAACCTATACGGGGTTGATATCAATTACTATGTTCGTTTGAACTTCACTTCTTTCTTGAAATTGATTGACCTTTTAGGTGGCGTTGATGTCTATAATGATCAGGATTTCACTTCTTTGCATGGTAAGTACCATTTTCCTGTAGGAAATGTTCATCTAGATTCGGAACAGGCCCTTGGCTTTGTCCGCGAACGCTACTCTTTAGCAGATGGAGACCGTGATCGTGGTCGGAACCAGCAAAAGGTCATTGTTGCTATTATTCAGAAGTTGACGTCAACTGAGGCTTTAAAAAACTACGATAACATCATCAAAGGATTACAAGACTCTTTGCAAACCAATATGCCTTTGGAAACCATGATGGATCTGGTTAATACTCAATTGGAGAGTGGTGGGAACTACAAAGTCAACTCTCAAGACTTGAAGGGAACTGGACGCACGGATCTTCCTTCATACGCTATGCCTGATAGCAACCTCTACATGATGGAAATTGATGAAAGTAGCTTGGCCGCTGTCAAAGCTGCTATCAATGATGTGATGGAGGGCAAGTAGCATGATAGATATCCATTCGCACATCGTTTTTGATGTGGACGATGGTCCAAAGTCGATAGAGGAAAGTAAAAAACTTCTTAGAGAGGCTTACAGTCAAGGAGTGAGGACAATTGTTTCCACTTCGCATAGACGAAAAGGAATGTTCGAAACTCCTGAAGAAAAAGTCGCAACTAACTTTTTGAAGGTGCGAGAAATAGCTAAGGAAGTTGCGGATGACTTAATCATTGCCTATGGGGCAGAAATCTACTATACGCCAGATGTTGTTGAGAAGTTAGAAAAGAAATTAATCCCAACCCTCAACGATAGCCGCTATGCTTTGATTGAGTTTAGTATGAATACAGCCTATCGGGATATGCATAAGGGATTGAGTGATATTCTAATGCTAGGCATTACACCCGTCATTGCCCACATTGAACGTTACGATGCTTTAGAAAACAATGAAAAGCGCGTGCGAGAGCTGATTGATATGGGATGTTATACCCAGGTTAATAGTTCTCATGTTTTGAAACCAAAACTCTTCGGAGAAACCTATAAATTTATGAAAAAGAGAGCCCAGTATTTCTTGGAACGAGATCTGGTTCACGTGATAGCAAGTGATATGCACAACTTGGATCACAGACCTCCTCATATGGAGGAAGCCTATGATATCATTGCTAAAAAATACAGTGAAGATAAGGCTAAGGAACTTTTTAAGGATAATCCCCGAAAAATAATAATGGATCAATTGATTTAGGAGAAAAAATGAAAGAACAAAATATGATGGAAATCGATGTATTTCACTTGCTTAAAATCCTTTGGAAACGAAAATTTTTAATTGCTTTGGTAGCATTCGTGACAGGGACAGTAGCATTTGCCTACAGTAGTTTTATTGTGAAGCCGGAGTTTACGAGTACGACCCGAATTTATGTGGTCAATCGTAATCAGGGAGATAAGCCTGGCTTGACTAACCAAGACTTGCAAGCAGGATCTTACTTGGTAAAAGACTATCGCGAAATCATTCTCTCGCAAGACGTTTTAGAGAAGGTTGCGACTGATTTGAAACTAGAACTTCCTCCAAAAGGTCTAGCTAGTAAAATCAAGGTAACAGTTCCAGTGGATACGCGTATTGTATCGATTTCTGTTACAGACCGTGCACCTGAGGAAGCTAGCCGTATCGCCAACTCTTTGAGAGAGGTTGCGGCTCAAAAGATCATCAGCGTCACTCGCGTTTCGGATGTGACAACACTTGAAGAAGCACGCCCTGCAACATCGCCATCTTCACCAAATATTCGTCGCAATACCATGGTTGGATTCCTTGCGGGGGCGGTTGTGATGGTTGTCGCAGTTCTCCTAGTTGAGCTCTTAGATACACGAGTGAAACGTCCAGAAGATATTGAGGACGTGATGCAAATTGCACTATTGGGAGTAGTTCCAAATTTGGATAAATTAAAATAGGAGAGAAAAATGCCAACGTTAGAAATTGCACACAAAAAATTGGATCAGGCAAGAAAAGCTGAAGAGTACTACAATGCGCTTCGCACCAATATTCAACTGAGTGGGAATAATTTAAAAGTAATTGCAATTACATCTGTAAAGCCTGGGGAAGGAAAATCAACAACTTCTACTAATATTGCTTGGGCTTTCGCGCGTGCGGGATATAAGACACTGTTAATCGATGCGGATATCCGTAATTCTGTCATGTCGGGTGTTTTTAAATCACGTGAAAAGATTACAGGGTTAACAGAATATTTATCAGGGACAACAGACTTATCACAAGGTTTATGCGAAACAAATGTTGAAAATTTATTTGTTATCCAGGCAGGTTCTGTATCCCCAAACCCTACAGCTTTGCTACAAAGTGAAAATTTTGCAACTATGATTGATACTCTGCATAAATACTTTGATTATATCATTGTTGATACCGCACCGATAGGAGTTGTTATTGATGCTGCAATCATTACACAGAAATGTGATGCTTCTGTTTTGGTGACTGCGGCTGGTGAAACAAATCGTCGCGATGTCCAAAAAGCTAAAGAACAACTCGAACAAACAAGTAAACCATTTCTAGGAGTAGTTCTAAATAAATTTAATACTTCAGTCGAAAAATATGGCTCCTATGGAGCATATGGAAACTATGGGAATTATGGCAAAAAATAATAAATAGCCTAGGGAAGATATTATGGAAGAAAAGGGATTGAAGATTTCTTTGGCAGTATTCCAGAGTTTTCTTGTCATTATTTTAGCTTATTTACTCAGTTTTGTTAAAGAAACAGAGATTGTATACACTTCAATGGTTATCCTATACATTCTCCATTATTTTGTCTTTTATATTAGTGATTATGGACAAGATTTTTTCAAAAGAAGGTACTTGGCTGAGTTTATCAGAATAGCGAAGTATATTATTTTCTTTGCATTGGCAATAAGTATTTCTAATTTTTTCTTGAAGGAACGCTTTAGTATTTCAAGACGAGGAATGATCTACTTTTTAACAATGCATTCCGTGTTACTATATCTATTGAATCTATGTATTAAACGCTATTGGAAACGTCTATTACCAAATTTTAAAGGGAGAAAAAAAGTTTTCTTGATTACGGCTACGTCTAGAGTAGAGAAGGTAATAGACAAACTGTTAGAATCGAGTGATTTTTTATGGGAATTAGAAGCTGTTAGTGTCTTAGATCAGCCTAATTTTCAACATGAGCACTTAAAAGTAGTACCAGTTGAAGATGTTTTAAATTTTGCAACTCATGAAGTTGTTGATGAAGTTTTTATCAATCTACCTAGTGAGGAGTATAATATTGAAGATTATATCTCTCTTTTTGAAACAATGGGAATAGATGTGACAGTCAACCTAAATGCTTTTAACGACTATTTGGGTAGTGATAAAAAAATTCGTGAAATGGCAGGTTTGAATGTTGTAACCTTTTCAACAAAATTTTACAAGCCTAGTCATGTAGTTGCAAAACGAATTGTAGATATTTGCGGAGCTATTGTTGGACTTGTTCTGTTTGCTGTAGTTAGTTTAGTATTGGTACCACTGATTCGAAGAGATGGTGGGCCGGCCATTTTTTCTCAAACGCGTATTGGAAAAAATGGTCGTCGCTTTACTTTTTATAAGTTTCGTTCTATGCGTGTAGATGCGGAAGAGATTAAACAACAGCTGATGAATCAGAATACGATGCAGGGGGGGATGTTCAAAATGGACAATGACCCACGTGTCACAACAATTGGACGCTTCATTCGTAAGACAAGTTTGGATGAGTTGCCGCAGTTTTGGAATGTACTAATTGGGGATATGAGTTTAGTAGGGACTCGTCCTCCAACTATTGATGAGTATGAAAAGTATACGCCAGAACAGAAACGTCGTCTCAGTTTTAAGCCCGGGATTACTGGTTTATGGCAGGTTAGTGGACGAAGTGAAATCAAAAATTTCGATGAAGTTGTCAAATTAGATGTAGCTTACATTGATGACTGGACAATCTGGAAAGATATTGAAATATTGTTAAAGACCGTTAAAGTGGTCTTTATGAGGGAAGGGGCGAAGTAATTTCTGCCCTTCAGTCCTGTTAGGAGAGAAATGAAACAGTCAGTTTATATCATTGGTTCAAAGGGGATTCCTGCTAAGTATGGAGGATTTGAAACCTTTGTTGAAAAATTAACCGAATATCAAAAAGACAGCAACATACAATACTATGTTGCTTGTATGCGTGAAAATTCAGCCAAGTCTGGTATTACGGAAGATCAGTTTGAGCACAATGGAGCCATTTGCTTCAACATCGATGTACCCAATATCGGACCTGCCCGCGCCATCGCTTACGATATCGCAGCGGTCAACAAGGCTATTGAATTGGCTAAGGAAAACAAGGACGAGGCTCCCATTTTTTACATTCTAGCTTGTCGCATCGGTCCTTTTATTTCTGGGCTTAAGAAAAAAATTCGTGCCATCGGAGGCCAATTGCTGGTAAATCCTGATGGTCATGAATGGTTGCGAGCAAAGTGGAGTTTACCAGTTCGTAAGTATTGGAAATTTTCAGAGCAGCTCATGGTCAAACATGCAGATTTATTGGTCTGTGACAGTAAAAATATTGAACAATATATCCAAGAGGATTATAAGCAATATCAACCAAAGACCACCTATATTGCCTATGGGACAGATACAGCTCCTTCAATCCTGAAAGCAGAAGATACCAAAGTTCGGGATTGGTATCAGGAAAAAGGAGTTAGCGAAAATGGCTATTATCTAGTAGTGGGACGATTTGTTCCTGAAAATAACTACGAAGCCATGATTCGTGAATTTATCAAGTCCAAGTCCAAAAAGGACTTTGTTCTCATCACAAATGTGGAGCAGAATAAATTTTACGACCAGTTGTTACGGGATACTGGTTTTGACAAAGATCCTAGGGTCAAATTTGTCGGTACTGTCTATGACCAAGAGTTACTCAAGTACATTCGTGAAAACGCCTTTGCCTATTTCCATGGGCATGAGGTTGGAGGAACCAACCCTTCTTTACTGGAAGCCCTAGCATCCACAAAACTAAATTTGTTGCTAGATGTTGGCTTTAACCGTGAAGTTGGTGAAGATGGGGCCATTTATTGGAAAAAAGATGAGTTGGCACGTGTCATTGAGGAAGTAGAAGGATTTGATCAGGCAGCAATAACTGACTTGGATTTCAAGTCAAGCCAAAGAATCCTCTCAGCTTTCACATGGGAAAAGATTGTGTCAGATTATGAAGAAGTGTTTAAAGGATAGGGAATGAAACGGATTTTATACTTGCATGCTGGTGCAGAAATGTATGGAGCAGATAAGGTCTTATTGGAATTGATCAAAGGATTGGATTCCAAAGAATTTGAAGCTCATGTCATCCTGCCAAATGATGGTGTTTTAGTCGAGGCCTTGCGTCAAGTTGGGGCTCAGGTCAGTGTGTTGGATTATCCGATTTTACGTAGAAAATACTTTAATCCTAAAGGCATTGCCGACTATATTCGCTCTTATAATTTCTATGCTAAGCAAATCGCCCTCTATGCTCGACAACACAGTATAGATATGGTTCACAATAATACAGCGGCTGTTTTGGAGGGCATCTATTTGAAACGCAAGCTCAAGCTGCCTTTGATTTGGCATGTTCATGAGATTATCGTCAAACCCAAAGCTATTTCTGACTTTATCAATATGCTCATGGGACGATATGCAGACAAGATTGTGACGGTGTCCCAAGCGGTCGCTAATCATATCAAGCAGTCTCCTTTTATCAAAGATAGCCAAGTGGAAGTGATTTATAACGGTGTCGATAATACTGTCTATTATCCAATGGATGCGTCTTCTATTCGTGAAAAATTTGACATTGCGCAAGATGCACTTGTGATTGGCATGATTGGTCGGGTCAATGCTATCAAAGGACAAAATGATTTCATAGAAGCAGTCGAGCCACTTTTGGAAAAGAATGAGCAAGCGGTGGCTTTCCTAGCTGGAGGTGTTTTTCCTGGTGAAGAATGGCGCTTAGAAGAACTAGATAAGAGAATAGCTTCTTCATCTGTTGTGTCACAAATTCATCGTATTGATTACTACGATAAGACTTCTGAACTTTATAATATGTTTGATATCTTTGTCTTACCAAGTATAAAACCTGATTCCCTACCTACAGTGGTCCTAGAAGCCATGGCTTGTTCAAAACCAGTTGTTGGTTATAACAATGGGGGAATAGCTGAAATGGTAGTAGATGACAAAAGTGGTTGCTTAGTCAAACCAAATCGTCCTCAAGAACTTTCTAATGCCATTTCTCTCTTACTAGATAGTTCTGAAAAAAGAGAAAAATTTGGGCGAGTAGGATATCAGAGACAAAAAGAGCTGTTTTCTTTGGAGAGTTACATCAAGAACTTTTCGGAGTTGTATAAAACAGATAGAAAAGATTAGTTATGAATAAAATAGATTTTGTTGTTACTTGGGTTGATGGGAATGATCCTGTGTGGCAAGAAAAAAAATCAAGCTATGATGGATCGGTTAATACTTCTAAACAGAGTATGAATTCAGTCAAGGCTTACCGAGAATGGGGGACCTTTAAATATTGGTTTAGAGGAGTTGAAAAATTTGCTCCTTGGGTTAATAAGGTCTACCTCGTGACCGACCAGCAAAAGCCAAGCTGGTTAGAGTTAAACAGTGATAAATTGGTATTGGTAGATCATACAGAGATTATCTGCAATGACTACCTGCCAGTTTTTTCTGCCAATCCTATCGAAAGTAATATCCATCGGATCCCCGGACTCTCTGAGCATTTTGTTTTTTTTAATGACGATATGTATTTGACAGCTCCAGTCGAGCCGACAGATTTTTTCTCAGAGGATGGTTTACCCAAATATAATACGGCTCTTTCACCGATTATTCCTGAGCGATATGGAACGGGGAATTTTCAGATAAATGACATGGAGATTGTCACTAGCTATTTCAGTCGAAATGAAATTTTGAAGAATGGCCAATTCTTTGATCCAAAGCAGGGATTAAAAAGTATCGTTAAGTCGCTACTATACAGAAATAGTCAGTTTATCTGTGGTTTCTGGGAGAGTCATCTGCCCTATCCTCTACTAAGATCAACGATGAACTTGGTATGGGAAAAGGAAAAAGCTGTCTTGGAAAGAACCTCGGCTAGTCGCTTTAGAAATCCTTCTGATACCAATGTTTGGCTCTTTAAGTATTGGCAGATTGCCAGTGGTCAATACGCTGTCGGAAATCCTAAGTTGGGGGGACTCTTTTCTTTGGATAATGCCGGACCAGATTTTTGGAAGCTACTGAATTCTGGCAAATACCAAATTATGTGTATCAATGATGGATTTAACATTCAAGACGAGGAGCAGGTGATGACAGACTTCGTCAAGGCTATGGATCAACTGCTTCCAGATAGAAGCTCATTTGAGATTTAAACTGTAAAACTAAGTAAGAGAAAGAAAAGAAAATATGATTTCGGTAATTGTGCCTGTTTACAATGTGGAGAACTACCTTCATTATGCCATGGAGAGTTTGGAACATCAGACTTACAAGGATATGGAAGTCCTCTTGATTGATGACGGCTCGAGTGATGGCTCAGGACACTTGTGTGACCAGTATGCCCAGCAATATGATTGGGTGACTAGCTACCATAAGGTCAACGGTGGCTTGTCTGATGCTCGGAACTATGGGGTCTTAAAAGCCAAGGGTGACTGGATTACTTTCCTAGATCCAGACGACTATCTGGAACCCTGCGCCTTGGAACTGCTAGCAGAGCTACAAAGTCGTACCCAAGCAGATATGGTGAGTGGCAAAGTAGAGCCAACAGCTCACTATCATCGTTTTCAAAATTTTCACTTGGATCAGCTTGATTTAGACCAAGTTAAGGTCTATGACAAGGCAAAGGCTCTGACTGAGATGCTTTATGGAGACCTTGTGACGGTCTCTGCTTGTGGGAAACTCTATCGGAAAGAACTTCTTGAGAAAGCTCCCTTCCCCAAGGGGCGCATCTACGAAGACCTCTATGTTATCAGTGAGCATCTCAACCAAGCCCAATCCGTGGCCTTGTACCATCTTCCGATTTACCATTATTACCATAGACCTGGTAGCATTACTGCCTCGGCTTTCACTCCAAAACAATACGAGTTTTACGAAGCAATTGATCATTTAAAAGAGGTTGTGAATGCAACCTATCCTGAGAGTTCAGAACTCCAAGAAGCTATCATTTCACGCTTCTTTACAGGAAGTCTTCTTATCTTTACGATGATTAAGGATGGGGATTCAGTAGAATTCAAGAGACTTCAGGAGGAAACCAGGCCTTATTTGCCTCTTGTCTTGAAGAATGCTAGAGTTAGCAAGAAACGTAGGATCCTCTATGTTTTAATTACTAAGTATCCGCGGCTCTATTATCAATTTAAAAAGTTAAAAAAATCCTAAGTAAGAGTTAGGGACGAAAGAAGAAAAGGAAAAAGAAAATGTTAAAGTTAGAACGTGATAAATTGCTAATTGCAGCAGTTTTAATAGTGGTTGTCTCCATAGATATGATCAATACGTCTATGTTAGCTCCTGTTTTACCTAATATTCCTAATCTAGTTCCTTTTTTTGCGGTCCTTTTACTTGCTATGCGATTTGCTTATATTCATCACTACTCTATAAGCTATCTCATCTTTGCACCAATTCTTCTTTTTGCTGGGGGCATGGTTTACTATAAGACTGGGAACCTTAATGCATTGATGTATATGTTTCTGCTTGTCTTTCTTTACAAGGCTGAGATGGAAAGTGTACTTAAAATATACTCTGTTGTAGCCTTGTTTTTTATTGTATTGATAGTGCTCTTGGCCGTGATTGGTGCTATTCCAAACTTGCAATTTGTCCAATCACGATCTGCGGGAGTCGTTGTTCGAAATTCATTTGGCTTTATTTATCCAACTGATTTTGCTTCTCACTGTTTTTATCTATATACAGCTATATCGTATATCTTTAGAAAGAAATTCATTATTTTACGGACTGCCTTAGGATTTGGTCTGGCTTATTTCATTATTCGATATTGCGATGCGAGGCTTAATGCCGCTTCTATTACTGTAATGGCGCTCATTTTTCTGTACTTTTATTTCCGAAATGATAAACAGCGACGGCTTTTTGCTTTACTTCCTTTATCGGCTGGTATAGCGTCTTCAGTAATGATTTATCTCTCTTCTAAATTTACCTGGTCTCATCCAATGTATGTGGCTCTAAACAATTTTTTTAGTATGAGATTACACCTAGGACATGAGGCACTAAAAAAATATGCAGTGCAGTGGTTTGGGATTCGGGGCATATCATTTATCGGTTATGGGGGGCGTACAGAATCCGTTTTGAGCTACGACTATGTAGACTCTTCCTACGTTCAGATGCTCTTTACCTATGGGATGATTCCAGTTCTCTTATTGGTCGTGTTATACATAGTTAGGTCTTGGTCTCTTTATCGCAAAAAGAATTATTTGCTATTGACGGCCTTATCCTTAATAGCAGTCAACTGTATGTTTGAGGCCTTCTGGGTTCGCCCGTCTTATAATATTTTTATGTTTACTCTATTTGCAACCTTGCCAGTTATTGAATTTGAATCGAAGAAATCTACAACGAGGAACTCCTTGTGAAAGTATTAAAAAATTATTTATATAATCTTTCTTATCAGCTGTTAGTAATCGTTTTACCAGTCATTACTACACCCTATATTACTCGGGTTTTCTCCTCGGATGATTTGGGGTCATACGGATACTATAATTCTATCGTGACTTATTTTATCCTACTGGCGACGCTGGGAGTAGCCAATTATGGGACAAAGGAAATTTCCGGCCATCGTAAGGAAGTCGAAAAGACCTTCTGGGGTATTTACAGTTTACAAGTCCTTTCAACCTGTTTAGCAGTTACGCTTTATATCATTGTCTGCTTACTTGTGCCGTCGATGAACAATCCAATTGCCTATATACTTGGCTTTAGTTTGCTGTCTCGTGGTTTTGATATTTCTTGGCTTTTTCAAGGGTTAGAAGATTTCAAAAAAATCACAGCTCGTAACACAATGGTCAAACTTCTAGGTGTTGTTTCGATATTCCTATTTGTTAAGAAACCATCCGACTTGTACTTGTATATCATCCTCTTGGTTGCCTATGATCTACTAGGTCAGTTGAGTATGTGGCTTCCTGCTCGGGAGCACATTCGCAAGCCGCATTTGGATATAGCCTATGCCAAAGAGCATATCAAACCAGTCATTCTCTTGTTTCTGCCACAGATTGCCATTTCACTCTACATCACGCTAGATCGCACCATGTTGGGTGCCTTGTCTTCGACCAAGGATGTCGGGATCTATGATCAAGCCTTGAAATTATTGAATATTTTGTTGACTTTGGTAACGTCGCTTGGTAGTGTTATGTTGCCTCGGGTCTCCAATCTCCTCTCATCAGGTAATCAAAAGGCGGTTAACAAGTTACATGAAATGTCTTTCTTAGTGTATAACTTGGTTATCTTCCCGATGATTGCGGGGATTTTAATTGTTAACAAAGATTTTGTCAATTTTTTCCTGGGGCAAGACTTCCAAGATGCTCGCTATGCGATTGCCATCATGGTCTTTAGAATGTTCTTTATTGGCTGGACTAACATAATGGGAATTCAAATCTTGATTCCTCACAATAAGAATCGTGAATTTATGCTATCAACAACTATTCCAGCTGTTTTTAGTGTGGGCTTGAATCTCCTCTTGATCCCGCCTCTGGGCTATATTGGAGCTTCAATTGTATCTGTTGCGACTGAAGGTTTGGTCTGGCTGATCCAACTCTACTTTACACGTTCGTATCTAAAAGAGGTCAAGATTCTACCATCCATGCTAAAAATACTTCTAGCAGCACTACTGATGTACGGCGCTTTGTATTCTGTACAAGCTTTCATGCACTTCTCGTCTGTTGTGAATGTCTTGATCTATTCTCTGCTTGGCTTCCTAGTCTACGGTGGCTTGGTTTTGGTCTTACGTGTCTTGGATTTTCAAGAACTAAAAAGTGTTTTAAAGAAATAAGGAGATTTTATGTACGATTATTTGATTGTCGGTGCTGGCTTGTCAGGTGCAATCTTTGCCCACGAAGCCAACAAACGTGGCAAGAAGGTGAAGGTGATTGACAAACGTGACCACATCGGTGGGAATATCTATTGCCAATCTGTTGAAGGAATCAATGTCCACAAGTATGGGGCTCATATCTTCCATACATCCAATAAAAAGGTCTGGGATTATGTCAATCAGTTTGCGGAGTTTAACAATTACATCAATTCTCCCATTGCCAACTATCAAGGACATCTTTACAATCTGCCTTTTAACATGAATACTTTCTATGCTTTGTGGGGGACAAAGACACCCCAAGAAGTCAAGGACAAAATTGCTGAGCAGACGACACACATGCAAGATGTTGAGCCTAAAAACTTAGAGGAACAAGCCATTAAGTTGATTGGTACGGATGTCTATGAAAAGCTAATCAAGGGTTACACCGAAAAGCAATGGGGGCGTTCTGCTACTGAACTACCACCCTTTATCATCAAGCGTTTACCAGTTCGATTGACTTATGACAATAATTATTTCAACGACCGTTACCAAGGGATTCCAATTGGTGGTTACAATGTCATCATCGAAAAGTTGTTGGAAGGAATCGAAGTAGAGCTTAATACAGATTTCTTTGCTGATCGGGAGAACTTGGAGGCTTCAGCAACTAAGATTGTCTTCACAGGGATGATTGATCAGTTCTTTGACTATAAGTTTGGTGAACTTGAGTATCGCAGTCTCCGTTTTGAGCATGAGATTCTGGACCAAGAAAATTATCAAGGAAATGCTGTAGTCAATTATACTGAACGTGATATTCCTTATACGCGTATCATCGAACACAAACATTTTGAGTTTGGGACTCAGGACAAGACGGTTATTACTCAAGAATATCCAGCAGATTGGAAAAGAGGAGATGAGCCTTACTATCCAATCAATGATGCCAAAAACAATGCTATTTATGAGCAGTATCTAGCAGAAGCTGAGAAAAATGGCCACGTTATCTTCTGTGGTCGCTTGGCAGATTATAAATACTATGATATGCACGTGACTGTTGAACGTGCATTGGATGTGGTAGAAGAAGAACTAGGGAGTATCTAAGAACATCACGGATAAAGGGGAGAAAAGGTGAAATATTATCTGAAAGATTCATTTCTGCATAATGCACACGAAAAGAATGCAGGGAGTAAGGCACGAAATGACGTGGAAGCTATTCTAATCTCAGAGGGTTATGAGGGCTTGGAGCTCAAGGTTGAGAATTGGTATAAGATGAATTTCTTTAAAGCTCAACAACACAAATATCGTGCGACCAAGTCTGTGTTTGATCAGTTGGGAGCTGGAGATGAATTGGTGATTCAGTTCCCTATTATCCACCATACATTTTTCGTCTCACAACTCATCAAGCAGGCGCAAAAAAGAGGAGCAAAATTCTATCTGTTGATCCATGATATTGAAACCTTGCGTCATGCAGCAGGTTCAGAAGTGAAATTTCGTCATAAAGTGCGCAATTACTTCCAGGAAAAGAAAGCCTTGATGTCAGTGGATGGCATTATCGTTCATAACGATATCATGAAGAAAGTTCTGGTAGGTCAAGGAGTGCCAGCAGATAAAATGGTTAGCTTGGAGATTTTTGACTATCTGATTCCAAACTTTGCTGAAAAACCAAATCTCCAAAAAGACCAGCCTATTATTGTAGCTGGAAATTTGAACCCTGCAAAGTCAGGTTATCTTTATAACTTGCCAGACCAGCCCGCCTATAACTTGTATGGGGTGGGCTACGATGAAAGTCGTGCATTGAAAAACACTAGCTACTTTGGTTCCTTTATGCCAGATGACCTCCCCGCTGCTCTTGAAGGTAGTTTTGGTTTGGTATGGGACGGAGACAGCTCAGAGACCTGCCAAGGTTCTTACGGAAACTATCTACGCTTTAACAACTCGCACAAGGCCTCTCTCTACTTAGCTTCAGGTTTTCCCCTAATAGTCTGGAAAGAGTCGGCTCTCGCACATTTTGTTCTGGATAAACAGTGTGGTCTAGCAGTTGATTCTCTACACGACCTCCAAAAAGTACTAGATGATTTGACACTTCAAGACTACAAGGAACTTTCAGAACAAGCTAGGAAAGTTGGAACTGCTCTTCGAGACGGAGACTATTTAAAAGCTGCCTTATCCAAATTGAAGTAAATTCCTTAGGGAATTTGGGACAAAATGAAATATAATATAGGATAGGTAATTAGCCAGAAAGGAAGCCTATTATGAAAGGTATTATTCTTGCGGGTGGTTCAGGTACCCGACTGTACCCACTTACTCGAGCTGCGTCAAAACAGCTGATGCCAGTTTATGATAAACCCATGATTTACTATCCTTTGTCAACCTTGATGTTGGCAGGGATTAAGGACATTTTGATCATCTCAACACCACAGGATTTACCCCGTTTTAAGGACCTGCTCTTGGATGGTTCCGAATTTGGGATCAAGCTTTCCTATGCGGAACAGCCTAGTCCCGACGGACTTGCTCAGGCTTTTCTTATTGGTGAAGAATTTATCGGCGACGATAGTGTTGCTTTGATCTTGGGCGATAATATCTATCATGGGCCTGGTTTGAGCAAAATGCTTCAAAAGGCAGCCAAGAAAGAGAAGGGTGCGACTGTGTTTGGCTACCAAGTGAAGGATCCAGAGCGTTTTGGTGTGGTCGAGTTTGATACAGACATGAATGCTATTTCCATAGAAGAAAAACCGGAGAATCCTCGCTCTAACTATGCAGTGACAGGTCTTTATTTCTATGACAATGACGTTGTGGAGATTGCCAAACAGATAAAACCGAGTGCTCGTGGAGAGTTGGAAATCACAGATGTTAACAATGCTTATTTGAAGCGTGGGGATTTGTCAGTTGAAGTTATGGGACGTGGTTTTGCCTGGCTGGATACTGGGACACATGAGAGCCTGTTAGAGGCCTCCCAATATATCGAAACGGTTCAAAGGATGCAAAATGTTCAGGTTGCCAATCTGGAAGAAATTGCCTACCGAATGGGTTATATCAGCCGCGAAGATGTGCTGAAGTTGGCGCAACCTCTCAAGAAGAATGAATACGGGCAATACTTGCTCCGTTTGATTGGAGAAATCTAGATGACAGATAATTTTTTCGGCAAAACACTTGCAGTGCACAAGATTGATGCCATTCCAGGTATGTTAGAGTTTGACATTCCGGTTCATGGTGACAATCGTGGCTGGTTTAAAGAGAATTTTCAGAAAGAAAAGATGCTACCGCTTGGTTTTCCTGAAAGCTTCTTTGCTGAAGGAAAACTGCAAAATAACGTCAGCTTTTCTCGCAAAAATGTTCTCCGAGGCCTCCATGCTGAACCTTGGGACAAGTATATCTCAGTAGCAGATGGTGGCAAGGTTCTGGGTTCTTGGGTTGACCTACGTGAAGGTGAGACTTTTGGAAATGTTTATCAGACCGAGATTGATGCAAGTAAGGGAATCTTTGTCCCTCGCGGCGTAGCCAATGGTTTCCAAGTCCTCTCGGATACAGTTTCTTATAGCTATCTGGTCAATGACTACTGGGCACTTGAACTCAAGCCTAAATATGCTTTTGTCAACTATACAGACCCAGCTTTGGGCATCCAGTGGGAAAACCTAGCAGAAGCAGAAGTTTCGGAAGCAGATAAACATCATCCACTGCTTAAGGATGTCAAACCACTAAGAAAAGAAGATTTGTAAAAAAATTAGGGAATAAAAATGACTGAATACAGAAATATCATCGTGACAGGTGGGGCTGGTTTTATCGGTTCTAACTTTGTTCATTATGTCTATAACAACTTCCCAGATGTCCATGTGACAGTGCTGGACAAGCTGACTTATGCGGGTAATCGTGCCAATATTGAAGCAATTTTAGGTGATCGTGTTGAGTTGGTTGTTGGAGATATTGCAGATGCAACCTTGGTCGATAAGCTAGCTGCTCAAGCAGATGCCATTGTTCACTATGCGGCAGAAAGCCATAATGACAACTCGCTCAATGATCCGAGTCCATTTATCCACACCAACTTCATTGGGACTTACACTCTTTTGGAAGCAGCTCGTAAATACGACCTTCGTTTCCACCATGTGTCAACTGACGAAGTCTATGGTGACCTACCTCTGCGTGAAGATTTGCCAGGTCATGGAGAAGGTCCAGGTGAGAAATTTACGGCTGAAACCAAGTACAATCCCAGCTCGCCTTACTCATCAACTAAAGCAGCTTCAGATCTGATTGTCAAAGCTTGGGTTCGCTCATTTGGTGTTAAAGCGACTATTTCGAACTGTTCAAACAACTATGGTCCTTACCAACATATCGAGAAGTTTATTCCGCGCCAGATCACCAATATCTTGAGTGGTATCAAGCCAAAACTCTATGGTGAAGGTAAGAATGTCCGTTACTGGATTCACACCAATGACCATTCATCAGGTGTTTGGACAATTTTGACAAAGGGTCAAATTGGCGAAACTTACTTGATTGGTGCGGATGGTGAGAAGAACAATAAGGAAGTCCTAGAACTCATCCTCAAGGAAATGGGGCAACCAGCTGATGCTTATGACCATGTGACGGACCGAGCTGGTCACGACCTTCGCTATGCTATCGATGCTAGCAAGCTTCGTGATGAACTAGGGTGGAAGCCTGAGTTTACCAACTTTGAAGCAGGTCTCAAAGATACCATCAAATGGTACACAGACAACCAAGACTGGTGGAAATCTGAAAAAGAAGCAGTCGAGGCTAACTATGCCAAGACGCAACAAGTCATTAACTAATCAGATACTAAAAAGCAAGAGACTTTGAGTTCTCTTGCTTTTTATGTATGTCGTAATCTGTTATTTTCTTACTTCTTGTTTATAAAACTCTTTAAGGGCATCCTGCCAGGTTGGAATGACGAAACCTGTCGCCTTTGCTTTTGTCAAGCTCATAGTTGAGTTGAGGGGACGTTTGGCCTTTGCAGGAAACTTGCTGGAGTCTACCGGAATCACTTCAACATCACTGTCCTTAAGAATCTCGACAGCGAAGTCGTACCAAGTGGTATCTTCAGTGGAGTCATTTGATAAGTGGTAGTAGCCAAATGCTTTTTGATTTTCAGTCAAGTAAATCATGAACTCAGCCAAGGTACGTGTCCAAGTTGGGCGGCCGTGTTGGTCGTTGACTACAGTAAGAGTTTTGTGAGTTTTGGCAAGATTTTGTATTGTAAAGACAAAGTTCTTGCCATAATTTCCAAAGACCCAAGCAGTGCGGATGATGTAATACTGTGACGTAAGGTTTTCAACGAGTTCCTCACCCATTCGCTTGGTACGCCCGTACTCTGTTTGCGGATCAGGTAGGTCATCGACTTCCCACTCTTGTCCGACGGGTTTCTTTCCATCAAAGACGTAGTCTGTTGAAATATAAACGAGAGTAGCTCCGTATTTCTCAGAGGCCTTGGCTACATTTTCAGTTCCAGTTACGTTGATGGCAAAATCCAGTTCTTTCCCCTCGTCTTCTGCAGCATCAACAGCAGTGTAGGCTGCACAATGATAGACCAGAGTTGGTTTAACCTCAGCAAATACCTTCTCAACCATTTCAGAATTAGTGATATCCATTTCGGCCACATCCACGGCAACATAGTCCACATTTCGTTCATCTAGTAAATAACGTAGTTCAGTACCGAGTTGACCATTCGCACCTGTAATTAATATCATTGTCTTCTCCTTAACTTTTCTTCTATCTAATCATAGCAAAAAAATGATAAAAAATCTGATTTTCGGTCCTTATTTTGATGGTTTCTATCCGATAAGAATCTGTTTTTGAAATGAAACTGTTTATTAGATTCTTTGAGATAGAATTTTTTTATAGCTGTAAAGCTATTCTTAAAATTCTAAGCGTCAGCACTGTTCAGAAAAGAGAAAATTTTAGTGAATTTTACCTATTTCCTATTGCTTTCTGGTCTTTTATTTGTTATATTAAAAGTACAATTATTTTTTATTTATAACAGTTAAGCAGAGCACTTTCAGAGAAAGGAGTATTTTTTAAAAAAGAAATGTAAACGCTTACTGGAAAATGAAAGGATTTAGGAGTTCATGGATAAACGATTTTTTGAAAAACGCTGTAAGTTCAGTATTCGTAAATTTACGCTTGGAGTAGCTTCGGTGATGATTGGAGCGACTTTCTTCGTAGCTAGCCCAGTATTAGCTGATCAAGCAAGAGTTGGTTCAACAGATAATTTGCCGAGTGAACTAGCTGATTTGGATAAGAAGGCTAGTGATGAGGGGCACGATTTTGACAAGGAAGCTGCCGCTCAGAATCCTGGTTCAGCTGAAACTACTGAAGGCCCACAAACAGAAGAAGAGTTGTTGGCTCAAGAAAAAGAAAAGTCTGAAAATCCAAGCAATATGCCAAAAGAATTAGAAGATAAGTTGGAGAAAGCTGAAGACAATGGGCGCGAAGTTGACAAGGATCAATTGGTCCAAGATACTGGCAAGCTCGTCCCAGAAGATGTGGCTAAAACGGCCAATGGGGAATTAAACTACGGCGCGACTGTTAAGATTAAGACGCCATCAGGAGAAGGTAGCGGTATTGTCGTTGCTAAAGACCTTGTCTTGACGGTTTCTCATAACTTTATCAAGGACAGCCAAGACGGCAATATCCGTAAGGTTGTGGATAATGACCAAGGGGATGGAGATATCTATAGTATCTCATATCCAGGATTGCCAGATGTCAAGTTTAGCAAGAAAGATATTATTCATTGGGATCGTGAAGGCTATCTGAAGGGCTTCAAAAATGATTTGGCCCTTGTGAGATTGCGTACAGTTCTCGAAAATACGCCTGTTGAAGTAACTAAAAAGCCAGTTGTTAAGAAAATTGGAGATAAGCTTCATGTCTTTGGTTATCCAGAAGGAAAATTGAATCCGGTTGTCAATACTACAGTTGATTTTGCAGAACCATACGGAGAAGGTGTCCAAGGGATTGGTTACCAAGGAGGAAAACCGGGTGCTAGTGGCGGCGGTGTCTTTGATACAGAAGGCAAACTAGTCGGTGTTCACCAAAATGGTGTAGTTGGAAAACGTAGTGGAGGCATTCTCTTCTCACCAGCTCAACTAAAATGGATCCAAGACCACATACAGGGAATTTCAAGTGTGAAACCAGCAGACTTGGAAGAGAAAGAAAAACCGGCTGAAGAAAAACCAAAAGAGGATAAACCTGCAGCTGCTAAACCTGAAACACCTAAGACAGTGACTCCTGAATGGCAAACAGTAGCGAATAAAGAGCAACAAGGAACCGTCACTATTCGTGAAGAAAAGGGTGTTCGCTACAATCAATTGTCTTCAACTGCACAGAACGACAATGGCGATAAACCAGCCTTGTTTGAAAAACAAGGATTGACAGTTGATGCTAATGGAAATGCGACGGTTGATTTAACCTTCAAAGATGATTCTGAAAAGAGCAAATCACGCTTTGGTGTGTTCTTGAAATTTAAAGATACCAAGAACAATGTTTTTGTTGGATATGACCAAGGTGGCTGGTTCTGGGAATACAAAACTCCAGGTAACAGCACATGGTATCAGGGCGGTCGTGTTGCAGCTCCAGTAAATGGATCAGTGAATCATCTGACTATTAGTTTAAAATCAGATGGTCAGCTGAATGCAACAAATAATGATGTAAAACTTTTTGATACAGTTACTTTGCCAGCTGCTGTTAATGAGAATCTTAAAAATGAGAAGAAGATCCTTCTCAAGGCAGGAACTTATAGCAATGACCGTACGGTTGTTAGCGTTAAAACAGACAATCAAGAAGGTGTAAAAGCAGATGATACTCCTGCCCAGAAAGAAACAGGTCCTGCCGTTGATGATAGCAAGGTGACTTATGATACGATCCAGTCTAAGGTCCTCAAGGCAGTGATTGACCAAGCCTTTCCTCGTGTCAAGGAATACACCTTGAATGGTCATACTTTGCCAGGACAAGTTCAACAACTTAAGAAAATCTTAGTAAACAATCACGAAATTACACCTGAAGTCACCTATAAGAAGATCAATGATACTACTGCAGAGTACTTGATGAAGCTTCGTGATGAGAAGAATTTCATCAATGCAGATATGATTGTACGCTTGCAAGTTGTGGAAAATCAATTGCATTTTGATGTGACCAAGATTGTCAACCACAATCAAGTTACTCCAGGTCAGAAGATTGATGATGAAAGAAAACTTCTCTCCTCTATCAATTTCTTAGGGAACTCACTTGTGTCGGTTTCAAGCGACCAAACTGGAGCTAAGTTTGACGGAGCAACGATGTCAAACAATACCCATGTCAGTGGAGATGAACATATTGCTGTAACAAATCCAATGAAAAATTTGGCTAAGGGTTACATGTATGGTTTTGTTTCTACAGATAAGCTTGCTGCAGGTGTTTGGAGTAACTCTCAAAACAGCTACGGTGGTGGTTCGAATGACTGGACTCGTTTGACAGCATTCAAACAAACTGTTGGAAATACAAACTATGTGGGAATTCAAAGTTCTGAATGGCAATGGGAAAAAGCCTATAAAGGGATTGTATATCCAGAGTACACTAAGGAACTTCCAAGTGCTAAAGTTGTCATTACTGAGGATGCCAATGCGGATAATAAGGTCGACTGGCAGGATGGAGCTATTGCTTACCGTAGCATTATGAACAACCCTCAAGGTTGGGAAAAAGTCAAGGATATCACGGCTTACCGTATCGCGATGAACTTTGGTTCACAAGCACAAAACCCATTCCTTATGACTCTAGATGGTATCAAGAAGATCAATCTCCATACAGATGGTCTTGGACAGGGTGTTCTCCTTAAAGGATATGGTAGTGAGGGACATGACTCTGGTCACTTGAACTACGCAGATATTGGACAACGTATTGGTGGAGCTAAAGACTTTAAGACCTTGATTGAGAAAGCTAAGAAGTATGGTGCATATCTTGGTATCCACGTTAACGCTTCTGAAACTTATCCTGAATCTAAATACTTCAATGAAAATATTCTTCGTAAGAATCCAGATGGAAGCTACAGCTACGGATGGAACTGGCTAGACCAAGGTATCAACATTGATGCTGCTTATGACCTAGCACATGGACGCTTGGCTCGCTGGGAAGACTTGAAGAAAAAACTTGGTGATGGTCTCGACTTTATCTATGTGGACGTATGGGGCAATGGTCAATCAGGTGATAACGGTGCCTGGGCTACCCACGTTCTTGCTAAAGAAATCAACAAACAAGGCTGGCGCTTTGCGATTGAGTGGGGTCATGGTGGTGAATACGACTCTACCTTCCAACACTGGGCAGCTGACTTGACCTATGGTGGCTACACTAATAAAGGTATCAACAGTGCTATCACACGCTTTATCCGCAACCACCAAAAAGATTCTTGGGTTGGGGACTACAGAAGTTACGGTGGTGCAGCCAACTACCCACTTCTAGGTGGCTACAGCATGAAAGACTTTGAAGGCTGGCAAGGACGAAGCGACTACAATGGCTACGTGACTAACCTCTTTGCCCATGACGTCATGACTAAGTACTTCCAACACTTCACTGTAAGTAAATGGGAAAATGGTACACCAGTTACCATGACCGATAATGGTAGCACCTATAAATGGACTCCAGAAATGAAGGTTGAGCTAGTCGATGCAGCAGGTAACAAGGTTGTTGTGACTCGTAAGTCAAATGATGTCAATAGCCCGCAATACCGCGAACGTACAGTAACGCTTAACGGACGTGTCATCCAAGATGGTTCAGCTTACTTGACTCCTTGGAACTGGGATGCAAATGGTAAGAAACTTCCTACTGATAAGGAAAAAATGTACTACTTCAATACGCAGGCTGGTGCAACAACTTGGACACTTCCAAGCGATTGGGCAAATAGCAAGGTTTACCTTTACAAGCTAACTGACCAAGGTAAGACAGAAGAGCAAGAATTAACTGTAAAAGATGGCAAGATTACCCTAGACCTTCTAGCAAATCAACCATACGTTCTCTACCGTTCAAAACAAACCAATCCTGAAATGTCATGGAGCGAAGGCATGCACATCTATGACCAAGGATTTAACAGTGGAACCTTGAAGCACTGGACCATTTCAGGTGATGCTTCCAAGGCAGAAATTGTCAAATCACAGGGTGCAAATGAAATGCTTCGTATCCAAGGCAATAAGAGCAAGGTCAGCCTTACTCAGAAACTGACTGGCTTGAAACCAAATACCAAGTATGCGGTTTATGTCGGTGTTGATAACCGTAGTAATGCTAAGGCAAGTATCACAGTGAATACTGGCGAGAAAGAAGTGACTACTTATACCAATAAGTCACTCGCTCTCAACTATATCAAAGCATATGCTCATAACAATCGTCGGGAAAATGCTACAGTTGATGATACAAGTTACTTCCAAAACATGTATGCCTTCTTTACAACAGGTTCAGATGTATCAAATGTCACTCTGACATTGAGTCGTGAAGCTGGTGATGAAGCAACTTACTTTGATGAAATTCGTACCTTCGAAAACAATTCAAGCATGTACGGGGACAAGCATGATACAGGTCAAGGAACCTTCAAACAAGACTTTGAAAATGTAGCTCAAGGAATCTTCCCATTTGTAGTGGGTGGTGTCGAAGGTGTCGAAGACAACCGGACTCACTTGTCTGAAAAACACGATCCATATACACAGCGTGGTTGGAACGGTAAGAAAGTCGATGATGTTATCGATGGAAATTGGTCACTCAAGACTAACGGACTGGTTAGCCGTCGTAACTTGGTTTACCAAACCATCCCACAAAACTTCCGCTTTGAGGCAGGTAAGACTTACCGTGTAACCTTTGAATACGAAGCTGGATCAGACAATACCTATGCTTTTGTAGTTGGTAAGGGAGAATTCCAGTCAGGTCGTCGTGGTAGTCAAGCAAGCAACTTGGAAATGCATGAATTGCCAAATACTTGGACGGATTCTAAGAAAGCCAAGAAGGCAACCTTCCTCGTGACAGGTGCAGAAACAGGCGATACTTGGGTAGGTATCTACTCAACTGGAAATGCAAGCAATACTCATGGAGATGCTGGCGGAAATGCCAACTTCCGTGGTTATAACGACTTCATGATGGATAATCTTCACATCGAGGAAATTACCCTAACAGGTAAGATGTTGACAGAAAATGCTCTCAAGAACTACTTGCCAACGGTTGCCATGACCAACTATACGAAAGAGTCTATGGATGCTTTGAAAGAGGCGGTCTTTAACCTCAGTCAGGCAGATGATGACATTAGCGTAGAAGAAGCGCGTGCAGAGATTGCTAAGATTGAAGCCTTGAAGAATGCTTTGGTTCAGAAGAAGACAGCCTTGGTAGCAGAAGACTTTGAAAGTTTGGATGCGCCAGCTCAACCAGGTGAAGGTCTAGAGAATGCCTTTGATGGCAATGTTTCTAGCCTATGGCATACATCTTGGAATGGAGGAGATGTAGGCAAGCCTGCAACCATGGTCTTGAAAGAACCTACTGAAATCACAGGACTTCGCTATGTTCCACGTGCCTCTGATTCAAATGGAAACTTGCGAGATGTGAAACTGGTTGTCACAGATGAGTCTGGTAAGGAACATACTTTCACCGTAACAGATTGGCCAAATAACAACAAGCCAAAAGACATTGACTTTGGCAAGACAATCAAGGCTAAGAAAATTGTCCTTACTGGTACCAAGACTTACGGAGATGGTGGCGATAAATACCAATCTGCAGCGGAACTCATCTTTACCCGTCCACAGGTAGCAGAAACACCACTTGACATGTCTGGCTATGAAGCAGCTTTAGCTAAGGCGCAGAAATTAACAGACAAAGACAATCAAGAGGAAGTAGCTGGAGTTCAGGCAAGCATGAAATATGCGACGGATAACCATCTCTTGACGGAAAGAATGGTGGCCTACTTCGCAGACTATCTCAACCAATTACAAGATAAGGTTGCTAAACCAGACGCTCCTACAAGCAGCAAGGGTGAGGAGCAACCTCCAGTTCTTGAAGTTCCTGAATATACAGGTCCTTACGGAACAGCTGGAGAAGAAGCGGCTGTTCATGACCTACCTGAGTTTAAGGGCGGTGTCAATGCGGCAGAAGCAGCTGTTCATGACCTAGCTGAGTTCAAGGGCGGAGTCAATGCGGCAGAAGCCTTGGTTCACGAATTACCAGAATACAAAGGCGGAGCCAATGCGGTCCTAGCGGCTGCAAATGAAGTCCCTGAGTTTAAGGGTGGCGTCAATGCAGTTGAGACCTTGGTAAATGAAAAGCCAGCCTACACAGGTGTATTGGCTACAGCTGGAGATCAAGCAGCTCCAACTGTTGAAAAACCTGAGTACCCGCTCACTCCAAGTCCAGTAGCTGATACCAAAACTCCGAGAGCTAAAGATGAAGAAAAACTACCTGCTACAGGGGAGCACAGCTCAGAAGTAGCCCTCTTCTTAGCAAGTGTGAGTATCGCTTTATCTGCTGCTGTTCTTACGACAAAACGAAAAGAAGACTAAACAGATTTGGTTTTAGAAGTCCAAAAGATCTCGAATCAAAAAGGAACAAACAGCCGGAGAGGACCTCTTGGTTCTCTCCTTTTTCAAAGGAGAAATGATACCGCTTACTCAGGTATGCGGATGAAAGGAATAGGAGAAAGATGGATAGACATTTTTTTGAGAAACGCTGTCACTATAGTATAAGAAAATTTGCAATCGGTGCAGCCTCCGTGATGATTGGTGCTAGTATCTTTGGCGCCAATATGGTTCAGGCAGCAGAAACAGCAACACCTTCAGAAACAGAGGGAAGCATCACCCATGTTGAAGCACTGGATAAGTTACCCGATGATTTAGCCAATGCGCTTAAAAAGGCGGATGCAGAAGCTGCAACAGAAGCAAGTCATGAAGAAACTCCAGCGACTGACGAAGGAAGCAATCCTACATCAAGTGAAGAGGCAAAACCAGAGACAAGTCCTACAAGTCCCAAGCCAGCAGAAACGCCGAAACCGGTTGAAACACCAAAGGCAGACAATAAACCAGCTGAAACTGCTACGCCAGCAGCAAAACCAGCTGAAAAGCAAATTGAAGATAGAGAAGATGTCAACCATCTCGAAGGTGCTACTGCTCAGGCGAGCAACCATGAGACTGGTACCAACTTTACTGCGGATAAGGCTATTGATGGAGATGACAATACTCGTTGGGCTACAGATAGAGATGTACCAAAACCAACTTTTGAATTAACTCTTCCAAAAACTACCCTTATCAAGCATGTAGAAATTGACTGGGATCGTCGTCTTCGTAATGGGCAAAATGACCCCAATATCAAATCTTGGAGTCTCTACTATGCAGGTCAAGAAGACGTGGGCGCTAACGGAGAAAAACAATGGAAACTCGCTCATACCAAGACTGGGGATCCTGTTTTAGATGAGAAAGTAGATCTAGTTGAAAGTATTCAAGCTAAATATCTTAAGTTAGAAATTAACGACTATCAAGCGGGAACAATGAACTGGAGAAACGTTGGTATCCAAGAAATTCGAGCTTATTCTAACGTTCCGGACCATAGTAAGGTAACGGATATCCGCCAAGTAACCGAACTAACAGTAGCAGAAGACGGACAGTCTCTTGTCTTACCAACTCTACCAGGAAAAGTCAGCCTCATCGGAAGTAATAAACAAGGTGTGATTGACCTTCAAAATCGTATCCATAAACCTCTGACAGATCAACGCGTCAAGGTCATGGTCCAACAAATCAGAGACAGCCATACTTTCACTAAGGAATTTGAAGTAGTCATCAAGGGGCTACATCAGGACGAAGGTGTGGGTGTGAAACCAAAAGTAGCACCAGCTGTTCAACAATGGTATGGGAAAGAAGGTCAATCTTCTATCACTTCAGATACAGTCCTTGCGACAGGTGATTCTGGCTTTGATCAGGCAGCAACCTTCTACCAGTCAGACCTTGCAAGCCGTGGATTGGAACTAGCAACAGGTGACAAGCAGGCTCAAAAACGAATCGAATTTAAAAAAGTTGAAAACAAGGGTTATGGTAAAGAAGGGTACGGTATCACTATCCAAAATGATGTGATTACCATCGAAGCTGCCACAAACACAGGAGCCTTCTACGCCACTCGGACTCTTCTTCAAATGGGAGAAAGTAACCTCCAAAATGGCGAAATTCGCGATTTCCCAAGTTTCAGCCACCGTGGCTTTATGCTAGATACAGGTCGGAAATTTATTCCTTATGACTCCCTTGTAGACATCATGCTCAACATGGCCTACTACAAGATGAACGACTTGCAGTTGCACCTTAATGATAACTATATCTTCCTAAAGGAACACTTGGCAGGTAAGAATTTAAGTCCAGAAGAACAACTCAAGTATGTACTTGAACATGCCAAGACTGGTTTCCGTGTGGAGACAGACATTGTCGGTAAGAATGGTCAAAAATTGACATCAGATGAGCACTATACCAAGGAAGAAATGCAAAATCTGATTAAACTTGCCAAGGCCTTGCATATCAACCTAGTACCAGAAATTGACACACCAGGTCACGCCTTATCCTTTGTCAAAGTTCGCCCAGACCTCATGTATCAAGGTAGTTTGAGCGATTATGCAGGCAAGCACAATGTTGAGCGCGTAGCCATGCTAGACTTGGATAACAAGTACGAAGAAACTCTTAAATTTGTCAAATCAGTTTATGACAAACTCCTCGATGGTCCAGATGCACCGCTTCATGGGGTATCAACTGTTCATATCGGAACGGATGAATACTATGGCAGCAGAGAAAGTTACCGTCGCTATGTCAATGATTTGACCCAATATATCAAGTCTAAAGGTTACACCCCTCGTATCTGGGGCTCACTCAGTGCGAAACGTGGGAACACTCCTGTTGATTGGAACGGAGTAGAGGTTGATATCTGGAGTATCGGATGGCAACGACCAAATGAAGCCATTGCTCAGGGAGCTAAGATTATCAATATCACGGATGTACCGACCTATAGTGTCCCAAGTGGAAGCAATAGTCAAACAGCCTACGGGGACTATGCTAACTACGAACGTCAGTACAATAGCTGGACACCGAATGATTTTAGAACAGGTGGAGGTCCACTTCTACCAGCTTCTCATCCAAGTATCCTTGGTGGTGGTCACGCAGTTTGGAATGACAATATTGACCTTCATGAGACAGGTTTGACCTCTTATGATATCTTTAAACGCTTCTTCAAGAGCATGCAAACTACTGCGGAACGCACCTGGGGATCCGATCGTGCAGCTGCAACCTTTGCAGAACGCACCCTACCAACGAGCCCTTATGCGCCACAGTCAAATCCTGATAAAGAGATTGATCAAAGCGACTTGTTTACCATCAATTCTGAAACAGTCAAGAACTATGCAAGTAAGAAGGTGAAGGCAAGCGAGCAGGGATTGGCTTTTGAGAAAGACAGCAGTATCGAAGGTTTGGCTGGTGATGTTGGTCCAAGTCACGTCTTGAAGTTTGATGTGACTGTCACTGGAGATGGGGAACAAACCTTCTCAACTAGTGGGGACAATCGTATCTATCTAGCTGATAAAGACGGCTACCTTGCTTATCAATTTGAACAGTTCCATATCCAATTCAATAAAAAACTTGAAAAGAACAAACGTTATCAAATCTCTATCGTGACCAAACCACAATCAACAGAAGTCTATGTGGATGGCGAAAAGATTGAGCGTATCGCAAATCCAGCCCACCCTCGCTTTGCCCACAATAGCTTGGTACTACCGCTTGAAAGCATCGGTGGTTTCAAAGGAATCTTGCATAGTGCAGAGTTGTCAGACAAACCATTTGTAAATCCTCGTTTGATTTCAAATGATAAGATTACAGCAACCGCAAGCAGTCAGCAACTTCCAGGAAACGCGACTGAAGGCGCTGTTGAAAAGGCCTTTGACAATGATCCAAATACCTTCTGGCATACTAAGTGGACTGGTGACACTGCGCCATACACCCTTACTATGACCTTGAAAGAAGCAGAAAAAGTCAATGGCTTGACCTATCTCCCACGCCCAGGTGGTGGAAATGGTGTTGTGACACGCTACGAAATCTACGCACAAAAAGATGGCCAAATGGTCAAGGTTTCAGAAGGAAACTGGGACAACAACGCCCAAGAAAAAACAGTCAACTTTGCGGCGGTGCATACCAACAAGATTGAGTTGAAAGTATTGGAAGGCGTTGGTGGTTTTGCAAGTGCAGCTGAAGTTCATCTATTAAAACCTGTCAAAGAAGAGCAAGAAACGCCTGCACCAAGTCAACCAGAAAAACCAACTACACCAGAAAAACCAAAAGTAGAGCAAACAGGTGATGGAACAGTTGAATTGGCAGATCAATTCACTGCAAGTAAACCAGCTAGTGAAGACAGCATTGCAGCTGCTAGCAAGAGCGCAGACTATCTCAAGAAAGAGTACAAGGTCTTCCCAACTCCACAAAAAGTGACTTATGGAGAAGGTGTTACAGCTCTTCGCAAGCAAGTCAATCTGGTCATGGGCGATCAACTCGATATCTATACTCGCAATCGCTTGAAGAGTGTCTTGCAGGACAATCAAGTATCTTATACAACTGGTAAGGCAGCAATCGCTGGCGCAACCAATATCTATCTTGGAGTGCATGGACAAGGTTCACAAGCAGAGCAAAACTTGTCCAATGTTTCAGCAGGTCTCTTTGACAAGATCGACGCCTATGTCTTGAGCATCAAGGATAATTCGATTTCCATCGTCGGAAAGGACACAGATGCAGTCTTCTATGGTTTGACAACTTTGAAACACATGCTCAAGGAAAGCCAAGTGCCAGTCCTTCGCAATGTAACAGTAGAAGATTACGCAGAGCTCAAGAACCGTGGTTTCATCGAAGGTTACTATGGAAATCCATGGTCTAATGCCGATCGTGCAGAGCTCATGCGTTATGGTGGCGATTTGAAATTGAACCAATACTTCTTTGCACCAAAAGATGATCCATACCACAACAAGAAATGGCGTGAACTCTATCCAGAAGAAAAACTAGCTGAAATCCGTGAACTTGCTCGTGTTGGAAATCAAAGTAAAACCCGCTATGTCTGGACTATCCATCCATTCATGAACAACCGCATCCGCTTTGGCAATGAAGCGCACTACCAAGAAGATTTGGCAACCATCAAGGCCAAATTTACCCAGTTGATGAAAGTGGGTGTTCGTGAGTTTGGTATTCTAGCAGATGATGCACCAAGTCCTGTCGGAGGCTACAATAGCTACAACCGCTTGATGAAAGACATGACGGATTGGTTGACTGAAATGCAGGGAACTTACAGCGGTCTTCGTAAAGAAATGATCTTTGTTCCTGGCCAGTATTGGGGTAATGGACGTGAGGATGAGTTGAAATCCCTCAATGAAAATCTCCCAAGTTCAACATCCATGACCTTGACGGGTGGTAAGATTTGGGGTGAAGTCTCTGAAAGCTTCCTTTCCACTCTCAAGAACAATCTATCCGCAGGAGGCAAGACCTATCGCCCAGTTTCACTTTGGATTAACTGGCCTGTAACAGATAACTCTAAACAACACTTGATTCTAGGTGGTGGTGAGAAATTCCTTCATCCGAATGTAGATCCTAGCTTGCTATCTGGTATCATGTTGAACCCAATGCAACAGTCTGAACCATCTAAGATTGCCCTCTTTTCAGGAGCTCAATACTCATGGAAACAGTGGAAATCAGAAGAAGAAGCTAAGAAAATCAATGATATTGCCTTCAACTTTGTAGAAAATGGTCATTTTGAAGATAGCAAGGTATCAGCAGCCTTCCGCGAACTTGGTAAGCACATGATCAACCAAAACATGGATACTCGTGTCGTCAAACTAGAAGAATCTGTAGACTTGGCTCCAAAATTGACAGACTTCATGACTAAGCTCAAAGCAGGTCAGGATGTGACTGCAGAACGTGCAGCCTTGCGTGCAGAATTTGCCAAGATTAAAGAAGCAGCCGAACTCTATAAAGCATCAGGCGATAAAAAAATGGTTGCGCAAATCCACTATTGGTTGGATAATGCAATCGACCAAATGAATGCTCTCGATGCCTTCCTTACAGGAACTGAAGCCATGGCTACAAACGATGCAGCCAAACTTTGGGATAGCTACTATAAAGGTTTGAAATTGTACGAACAGTCTCAAACTCACACCTTCCATTATGTAGACCATATGGAAAAAGCTGAATTGGGTGTTCAACATATTCGTCCATTTATCCTATCCTTGAAAGAAGTTCTAGCGTCTGAAGTTCAAAAAGTCTTGCATCCAGACCAAATCATCAGTACCTTTATCACCAATCGAACAGGTGTAGAAGGTGGTTTGGCAGAAGTGACGGATGGTGATTTGGCAACTCATGCGATTATTAAATCACCAAACAGCATCAAGACAGGTGATTATATTGGTATGAAGTTCAACAAACCAGTAGCGATTCAAACCTTGACCTTTGCTATGGGAACGCAGGCCAATCCACGTGATACCTTTAGTAAGGCAGAAGTGCAGTATCAAGATGAAAATGATAACTGGGTAACTTTGAAAGAGCCAAGCTATGTCGGAAATGAATCCCTTCTTAAGTTTGAAAATCTCAAAATCAAGGCCAAGGCAGTTCGCATGATTGCGACAGCAGACCGCGAGAACACTTGGTTTGCAGTTCAGGAAATTGCAGTCAACCGTCCAGTTGAAAAAGCTCGTAGCCAACAAGCAACGACAGTTAGTCTAAGCTCAAATCTAGTTTATAAACTAAATACCTCAGCCCGTCAAATCACTGATGGCAAGGACAATACAGAAGCCATGATGGCAAATGCTGATGGAAGCAATACAACTCCAGTAGATGCCTGGGCACAACTGGACCTCGGTGAAGTCAAGTCAGTCACTAAAGTACGACTTCGCCAAGGAACGGGTGATAAGCTTGCCGCAGGTGTACTTGAGTACTCTACAGATGGGACTGCATGGCAAGAGTTAGATCGCCTATCAGGAGAACAAACCAAGGAAGTGACCAGAGCTATTAATGCTCGTTACATCCGAGTCCGCAATACCAAGGCTCTCGACCTATGGTGGCGTATCCAGGACTTCTCTGTTGAGACACGTTCTGGAAATAGTGAGTTAACAGACACCAACGTGGAATCATTGAAGGAAACGCCGGTAGTGGATAGCTTAGGCAGTTACGAGCTTCAAATTCCAGCTGGAACCAAACTCCCTGCTCATAGCTATCTAGGTATGAAGCTTGACCGTATCCATCAGATCAAGAGCATCCAGCTCCAAGGTCAGGCCAATCCAGCTCTTACTCTAGAGTACTCTGCAAATGCGCAAGAATGGACGCCGGCTAGCCAATTGACAGACAGAACTTTTGCAACCCACTTGGTTCGTTATGTTCGTCTGGTCAATAAAACAGATCAGGAACAAGCTGTGACAGCCACTTCTCTCCTTGTGACAACCAAAGAAGTACAACCAACCAAACTAGAATCTACAACTATGGGCATTCATCCAACATACGGAAGCAATGATGTTCGTAAACTGAACAACCTAGATCAACTGTTTGACGGTGTTTACAACAACTTCGTTGAGTTTTCAGACTATGCCCGTAAAGATGGTCACGTGACCTTGAAACTTGGCAGCGAACGCACTATCAAGAAGATTAGAGCTTATATCCAAGACGGAACACAAAACTATCTTCGTGATGGTAAGATTCAAGTCAGCCAAGACGGTAAAACTTGGACAGATGTTGTGACAGTAGGAGATGGTGTGGCCAATAGCACACACGATGATTCATTGACAGATGGTTGGACACATGATTCTAAGATGCCAGGAAATCGCTACATCGAAGGTGAATTGACGACACCAGTCAAAGCCAACTATCTCCGTGTCCTCTATACAGCAGACTATGATGCCCGTTTTGTAGGCTTTACAGAATTGGTCATCAACGATGGTGAGTTTGTCAAACCAATCAATGATCCAACAGTAGAAGGAAGTAGTGGAGAAAGCCAAGGCAACCTTTATAATAATCTTGTAGACGGCAAAGTCTTGACCAGCTACAAGTCTGAAAAAGATAAGGGCGAATTGGTGTATCACTTGTCAGAACCAACCAAAGCCAATCACCTTCGTCTCGTTTCCAGTCTTCCTGAAGGAGCGCAAGCACGTGTTCTTGCTAGAACACTCAAGGATGGTCAAGACAGTTGGACAGACCTCGGTGCCATTACATCCAGTCTCCAAACCTTCGCTATCCGAAATGGTGGCTCTCTTCTAGACGTCAAATTAGTCTGGGAAGGTGGCAAGGCCGAGTTTTATGAATTGGCGAGCTTCTATCAAGAATTAACAGAAGAAACTGTTCAATCAAGCAAGGGTGAAGAACCAGCACCCGTTCTTGAGGTTCCTGAATTCACAGGTGGTGTCAATGCAGTTGAAGCCCTAGTACATGAACTTCCAGAGTACACAGGCCCAGTAGCGACAGTAGGTGACCAAGCTGCTCCAACAGTAGAGAAACCTGAGTTCCAAGGTGGTGTCAATGCAGTTGAAGCCCTAGTACATGAACTTCCAGAGTACACAGGCCCAGTAGCAACAGTAGGTGACCAAGCTGCTCCGGTAGTTGAAAAACCTGAGTTCAAGGGCGGTGTCAATGCAGTGATGGCTCTAGTGCATGAATTGCCAGAATACACAGGCCCGCTAGCAACAGTAGGTGATCAAGCTGCTCCAACAGTAGAGAAACCTGAGTTTAAACTTAGCTCACTTGCTTCAGATGAAGGTAAGGCACCGGCACCGGATCTAAAACAAGAAGTGACGAAGCAAGAAACTGCTGAACAAAGCTTGCCAGCAACTGGTGAAAGTCAATCTGACACAGCCCTCTTCCTAGCAGGTGTTAGCCTAGCCCTATCTGCTCTCTTTGTAGCAAAAACAAAGAAAGACTAGTATTTAGTAAAACCTCTTAACAAGATTACGAAATCCGTTTCCTATCTTTCCAAATGAGGTTTATAGTACAGAAAAAGCCTGAGAAGATGTCTTCTCAGGCTTTTTGTTAAGCACATAAATGCAATAGTGCTATGAAAAAATCACCCAGAAAAATCCGGGTGATAAATGTTATGGTTGTGCTGGTTGAGGATTCTGATTTTGGTTCTGGTTTTGTTGACCAGGGGTTGTATTTGGTTGCTGGTTATTGGTATTATTGTTTGCACTATTATTCGTGCTTGGAGTAGTTGAGCTTGACTGTGAAGTTGAACTTTCTGATGTCGAGCTCGAACTTTCTGGTGTTGGGGCCTGTTGCGGAGCAGGAGCAGTCCATGCAGAACGAGCACCGTTTTTAAAGACGAACTCACCACTTCGATAGAGGCCTTCTGGCATAGTCCAGTCGCCAGGGTTGTTATCCTCAGACAGATAAGTCATCATTGAACGGTAAACCTTAGCTGCAACATAGAAGCCATCACCAACGATAGGAGTAAGGCGGTTTGAGTAACCTGTCCATACAGCCATTGAATATTTGCGAGTATAACCAACAAACATTTCGTCTGGGGCTACATAACCAGTGTTTTTGATGTAGTTTTCAATTTCATCGTCTGTATAGTTTGATGTACCAGTCTTACCAGCTTGAGGTAGCCAAGGGAGATAAGCACCACGACCCGTTCCGTATGCCAAGACAGTTTTCATCATTTCTGTCATCATATAGGCGGTCGTCTCTTTCATGGCGCGAGTACCAGGATCAGCGTATTCTTTTGAGCTACCATCACTAAAGACGATTTTATTGATATACATTGGTTTATGGTAGATACCACCGTTAGCAAAAGCAGCGTAAGCAGCAGCCATTTTCTCACTACTTGCTCCGTACTTTTTGTTTGACTCAGTTGTATTACTTGAAATCGCGTTGGCATAGTGCATATCTGGATAGTCAATACCGATTCCATTTAGGAAGGTCTTGGCTCTATCCAAACCGACTTTGTTCAAGGTTTCTACAGCAGTAACGTTCCGTGATTGTTGGAGCGCATATTGGATGGTGATATTTCCAAAATAACTTCTATCCCAGTTGTAAACAGGGGTATCTGTTCCAGGATAGTTGTATGGAACATCATGTACAATCGAAGCAGTTGAGTCGTAGATGTCATACTCCAAGGCAGGAGCATAGTCTGTGATAGGCTTCATGGTATGGTTAATTCCGAAGGAAACATTGCTTGATTGGTGACGAGAACCTAACTGAGCAATGACTTTCCCGTTTGTCACATCCACAATCGTTGAAGCTACTTGCATTTCATCATCTGGATAGTTGACATACTCGTCGGTATTGTAGATATCCCAGAGATGTTGTTGAACTTTAGGATCAACATTAGTGTAGACATCCATACCAGTCGTTAAGAGGTTGTAGCCTGTTTCTTGTTCGACTTGATCGATTACCTCTTTGAGATAGTTGTCCATGTATGGAGGATAACTATTAGCCGATTTTAGACTTTGAAGTCCATCTGTAATCGGAGTATTAATCGCTTTTTCATATTGCTCAGCTGAAATGTAACCTTGTCCCTTCATCTCAGAGAGGACGAGATTACGACGTTCTTGAGCGGCTTCTGGATGCGAGTATGGATCATACTGGTTTGGAGCCTGAGGCATACCAGCAAGGAGAGCCAGTTGAGGAATACTTAAATCTTTGAGATCCTTGCCATAGTAACTTTGAGCAGCTGTTTGCATTCCGTAGTTACCGTTTGACATGTAAACCTTGTTGATGTAGTAGGTCAAGATCTCTTGTTTAGTCGCTTTTTGTTCTAGCTGAACGGCTAACCAAGCTTCCTGGGCCTTACGAGAAAGGGTTTGATCAGAAGTTGACGTAGAGAAATAGGTTAACTTGATTAACTGCTGCGTCAAGGTTGAAGCTCCTTGCAGACCTCCACCACCACGAAGGTTTCGTAGGGTAGCACCTAGGATACGGATCGTGTCGATTCCTCGGTGATTAAAGAAGCGATGGTCCTCAATCGAAACAATAGCGTTGACCAAATCGGTCGGTATTTCGTTTGCTTGAGCATTAACCCGACGTTCCGATCCAAGATCAGCGATAAGCTCGTCATTGCTATCATAGATCTTACTTGACGTTGTAGCAACTAGTTTACTTTCAGAAAGTTCTGGAGCCTTGCTAACATAGTAGAGGAAGAGACCTCCACCAAGCATTACAGCTGCGATAAATACAGTTAAGAGACTGATGCTGACATACTTAGCTATTCGCAGAAAAGTTTGTTTGTTCATCTTGTTTTACCACCTAGTAAATGTTCTTTGATAATGTCGAGGTAGGGAATTTGAGGAAAGGCACCAGGCTCAATTCTATATCCATTTTCTCGAATATATCCAAGTGGCATTGACTTCTGTCCCTTATCCTGATGATAGAAACGGATCAAGTCAATAGCCGGCAATAAGTAGGTTTCTTGCTGAGAAGAAAAGTGAAGGAGTACAAAGCAGATTCCTTGCTGGGCAAGGACTTGTTCCATATGCTGGATCTGATGGAGATGAAAATTCTTCATCGGAATCGCACGTTTTTGCCTGGTTTCCTTTGCTTCAAAGTCGATGTAGTATCCATCATAAACCCCTGAATAGTCAGTAGTTGAGGCTTGTCTGAAGTAGGCTTCAACAATCTTGGCTCGACTTCGTTGGGGATAGTCGACACGTACGATTTGGATGGGAGTCGGTTTCTTGTGAATAACAGCTAACCCATGCGACAAATAGTAGTCGTTCGTAGCATTGATCATCTTTTCAAAGGACATCCCCCGATTTGCGAAATTTTTAGTTTGTGACAGGGGTGCTTGTCTCTTTTGAGATGAAATTTTATGTGGATAGTTGACCATAATTCTCCTTATTGGTACAATAACATCACTCTATTATATCATAAATTTACAAAGAAAGGGTTAAAAATGACATCAGCCTTGATTTTAGGCTATTCAGCCTTCGACCTTGGTCTCTTTAATGACAAGGATATTCGCGTTGATATTATCAAAACAGCTATTCGGAGAGACTTGGAACGTCTAGCAGAGGATGGGGTGACTTGGCTTGTCTTTACAGGGACTTTGGGCTTTGAGTACTGGGCGCTTCAGGTGGCAAAAGACATGAAAGCAGACTATGGATTTCAACTGGCGACCATTTTTGATTTTGAAACCCATGGTAGTAACTGGAATGAAGCAAATCAAGCGAAATTGAGTGAGTTCAAGCAGGTTGATTTTGTCAAATACGCCTATCCACAATATGAGCACAAGGGACAATTACGCGATTATCAAAAATTTCTGCTGGAAAATACAGATACTTGCTACCTTTTTTACGACGAAGAAAACGAAACCAAGTTACGATATTTTTACCAAATGATAAAAAATCAAGCGGACTATGTTACAAGAAGATTAACATTTGAGGACTTGAATGAAATAGTAGAAAATTTTTCAGAAAAGTAAGGTTTTGACCTTGATTTTTACTTGTCTTTTTTTATATAATAATACTAGTAACCCAGAATGGAGAGAGACATGGCAAGTATTATATTTTCAGCAAAAGATATTTTTGAACAAGAATTTGGACGTGAAGTACGTGGATACAGCAAAGCAGAGGTAGACGAATTCCTAGACGATGTGATTAAGGATTATGAAACCTACGCAGCTTTGGTCAAATCCCTTCGTCAAGAGATTGCTGATTTGAAGGAAGAATTATCTCATAAACCACAGGTAGCGCCAACTCAACCAGACTCTATTGAAGTAACAGCTTCTACTTCAATGACAAACTTTGATATTTTGAAACGCTTAAATCGTCTCGAAAAAGAAGTATTTGGTAAGCAAATCTTAGACAACCAAGATTTATAATTGACTAAGGAATGAGTGCAATTTTTGGATAATCGCGTGAAGAGGATCTCTTTTCATGAGGAAAGTCCATGCTAGCACAGGCTGTGATGCCTGTAGTGTTTGTGCTAGGCGAATCCATAAGCCTAGGAACGAGAAATCGTTACGGCAGTCGAAATGGCTAAGTCTTCGGATAGGTCAAAATAGGCTTGAAAGTGCCACAGTGACGGAGTCTTTCTGGAAACAGAGAGAGTGGAACGCGGTAAACCCCTCAAGCTAGCAACCCAAATTTTGGTCGGGGCATGGAGTGCACGGAAACGAACGTAGTACTCTGACTGCTAGCAGCTTTATGCTGTTAGCGGTAGACAGATGATTATCGAAGGAAGTGGTCCTAGTCACTTCTGGAACAAAACATGGCTTATAGAAAATTGCATATAGGTTGGGGCTGAGAAATCTTTCTCAACCTCATTTTTTAAAGTGAACAAGAGAAAGGTCTTGCAAGACTAGAAATGAAAGAACAATTTAATTTAATCGCAACGGCTGCGGCGGGTCTTGAGGCTGTCGTTGGACGTGAGGTGCGAGATCTTGGTTATGATTGCCAGGTTGAAAATGGGCGTGTTCGCTTTCAAGGAGATGTGAAGGTAATCATTGAGACCAACCTTTGGCTTCGCGCAGCGGATCGCATCAAGATTGTAGTCGGAAGTTTTCCAGCTAAGACTTTTGAAGAGCTTTTTCAAGGCGTTTTTGCTCTAGATTGGGAAAACTATCTCCCGCTAGGAGCACGTTTCCCGATATCAAAGGCAAAATGTGTGAAGTCTAAACTCCACAACGAGCCCAGTGTTCAGGCTATTTCCAAGAAGGCTGTTGTGAAGAAATTACAAAAACACTATGCCCGCCCAGAAGGAGTTCCCTTGATGGAAACGGGTCCCGAGTTTAAGATTGAGGTATCTATCCTGAAAGATGTGGCAACGGTCATGATTGACACGACAGGTTCTAGCCTTTTTAAACGTGGTTATCGTACGGAAAAGGGTGGAGCACCCATCAAGGAAAATATGGCAGCGGCCATTTTACAACTCTCTAACTGGTATCCAGACAAGCCCTTGATTGATCCAACCTGTGGTTCAGGAACTTTCTGTATCGAGGCGGCTATGATTGCTAGAAAGATGGCGCCAGGACTTCGACGTTCCTTTGCTTTTGAGGAATGGAACTGGGTCAGCGATCGGTTAATCCAGGAAGTTCGCACAGAGGCGGCTAAGAAAATTGATCGTGAACTTGAGCTGGACATTATGGGCTGTGATATCGATGCTCGCATGGTGGAAATTGCCAAGGCAAATGCTCAAGCAGCAGGTGTCGCAGGTGATATCATCTTTAAGCAAATGCGGGTACAGGACTTGCGCACAGACAAGATTAATGGCGTTGTCATTTCCAATCCACCATATGGGGAACGCTTGTCTGATGATGCAGGAGTTACCAAGCTCTATGCTGAGATGGGACAGGTCTTTGCACCACTGAAAACGTGGAGTAAGTTTATCCTGACGAGTGACGAAGCTTTTGAAAGCAAGTACGGAAGCCTAGCTGATAAAAAGCGAAAACTCTATAACGGGACCTTAAAAGTGGATTTGTATCAATACTTTGGTCAGCGTGTCAAACGCCAAGAGGTAAAATAGAAAGGTGAACTCATGAGTAAGAAAAGACGTGATCGTCATAAAAAAGGACATCAAGAACCACAATTCGACTTTGACGAAGCAAAAGACTTGACTGTTGGTCAAGTCATTCGTAAGAATGAAGAGGTCGAAGCAGGAGTATTGCCTGAGGACAGTATCTTAGACAAATACATCAAACAGCACCGTGAAGAAATTGAAGCCGACAAGTTTGAAACTCGTCAATTTAAAAAAGAAGAACTGGCTTCTACTCAAAACCTAGAGGAAATGATCCAAGAAGTTCGTGAATCAAGTGAACCTTCTGATCAGGTAGACAATTCAGACGTGGTTGCTGAGGAATCTATTGAAGAGATAGAAAATGAAGAGACTACTCAGTTTGTTCCTCCACTTCAAGATGAAGAAAATGCTGAAATAGAGCCTCTCGTTTTAACAGAAACAGAGCCCAAGGAAATAAACGAGGAACAAGAAGAGGAGATTTATACACCTCTATCACGTTCGGCTCAAACAGAACCTGAAACAGGTTCTAAGAAGAAAGGTGTCATCATCATTGCTTCAGTAGTAGCTGCAATCCTTGTGCTTGCTGGAACATATTATGTCTACCGTCAAGTATCTCGTTCAAACCAAGAGGATGATCAAGGGACGCAAACAGCTTTGAAAGACTTCAATGATTTCTATGATACTTTCTATACGGATGCCAATAAGACAGCTCTGAAAAACAGCCAGTTTGATAAATTGAGCCAACTGAAAACCTTGCTAGATAAGTTAGAAGGTAGCCGTGATTATACACTAGCTAAGTCAAGATATGATAGCCTAGCAACTCAAATCAAGGCCATTCAAGATGTTAATGCCCTCTTTGAAAGTCCAGCAATCACTGACGGTGTCTTGGATACCAATGCGAAAGCCAAAGCAGACGCTAAGTTTACAGAAATCAAGACTGGGAACACAGAACTAGACAAACTCTTGGATAAGGCCATTAGTCTTGGCAAGAGCCAACAAACCAGTGCTTCCAGCTCAAGTTCAAGCTCTAGCACGAGTCAAGCAAGCTCAAGTTCAGCAACAGAAAGCAATGCAAGTAGTACGACACCTTCTACAAGCACTACGGCACCAGCTAGAGATACAAATGGTGGTTTGTCTGGCGATGGGGTTAATCTTCAAAGAAGTGCTAGTCGTGTACCGTACAACCAATCATCTGTAGACGATAGCAACAACCCTGCTTGGACCTTTGCGGATGGTGTATTGGAACAAGTCCTAGCAACATCACGTGCTCGTGGCTATATCACTGGAAATCAATATATCCTAGAACGTGTCAATATCGTAAACGGAAATGGTTATTACAACCTCTATAAACCAGATGGAACCTATCTCTTCACCCTTAACTGTAAGACTGGTTACTTTGTAGGGAATGGCTCTGGTCACGCTGATGACTTGGACTACTAGGAGACCGTTACAAAATTCTTTCCTTTCATAGGTAAAAATGATAAAATAAAACATATTAAACAAGAGGAGTGTCACATGACAAAAGCTAACTTTGGTGTCGTTGGTATGGCCGTAATGGGTCGTAACCTTGCCCTAAATATCGAATCTCGTGGCTATACAGTTGCCATTTACAACCGTAGTAAAGAAAAAACAGAAGACGTAATTGCTTGCCATCCTGAAAAGAACTTTGTGCCAAGCTATGACGTGGAAAGCTTTGTAAACTCAATCGAAAAACCTCGTCGTATCATGCTGATGGTTCAAGCTGGACCTGGTACAGACGCAACTATCCAAGCCCTTCTTCCCCACCTTGACAAGGGTGATATCTTGATCGACGGAGGAAACACTTTCTACAAAGATACCATCCGTCGTAATGAAGAATTGGCAAACTCAGGTATCAACTTTATCGGTACTGGGGTTTCTGGTGGTGAAAAAGGTGCCCTTGAAGGTCCTTCTATCATGCCTGGTGGACAAAAAGAAGCCTACGAATTGGTTGCGGATGTTCTCGAAGAAATCTCAGCTAAAGCACCAGAAGATGGAAAACCATGTGTGACTTACATCGGTCCTGATGGAGCTGGTCACTATGTGAAAATGGTCCACAACGGTATCGAGTATGGTGACATGCAATTGATCGCAGAAAGCTACGACCTCATGCAACACTTGCTTGGCCTTTCTGCAGAAGACATGGCAGAAATTTTTACTGAGTGGAACAAGGGTGAGTTGGACAGCTACTTGATCGAAATCACAGCTGATATCTTGAGCCGTAAAGATGATGAAGGTCAAGATGGACCAATCGTAGACTACATCCTGGATGCTGCAGGCAACAAGGGAACTGGTAAATGGACTAGCCAATCAGCTCTTGACCTTGGTGTGCCATTGTCACTCATCACTGAGTCAGTATTTGCGCGTTACATCTCTACATACAAAGAAGAGCGTGTACATGCTAGCAAGGTGCTTCCAAAACCAGCTACTTTCAAATTTGAAGGTGACAAGGCTGAGTTGATTGAAAAGATCCGTCAAGCCCTTTACTTCTCAAAAATCATCTCATACGCACAAGGTTTTGCTCAATTGCGTGTGGCTTCTAAAGAAAATAACTGGAACTTGCCATTTGCGGACATCGCATCTATCTGGCGTGATGGCTGTATCATCCGTTCTCGTTTCTTGCAAAAGATCACAGATGCCTACAACCGTGATGCAGACCTTGCAAACCTTCTCTTGGATGAATACTTCTTGGATGTCACTGCCAAGTACCAACAAGCAGTGCGTGATATCGTAGCTCTTGCTGTTCAAGCTGGTGTACCAGTACCAACCTTCTCAGCAGCTATTACTTACTTTGATAGCTACCGTTCAGCTGACCTTCCTGCTAACTTGATCCAAGCGCAACGTGACTACTTTGGTGCCCACACTTACCAACGTAAAGACAAAGAAGGAACATTCCACTACTCTTGGTATGACGAAAAATAAGTAGGTCTGCCATGGGGAAACGGATTTTATTACTTGAGAAAGAACGAAATCTCGCTCATTTTCTCAGTCTGGAACTCCAAAAAGAGCAATACCGTGTTGATCTGGTCGAGGAGGGGCAAAAAGCCCTCTCCATGGCTCTCCAGACAGATTATGACTTGATTTTACTGAATGCTCGTCTGGGGGATATGACGGCCCAGGATTTTGCAGAGAGGCTGAGTCGGACAAAACCTGCCTCAGTGATCATGGTCTTGGACCATCGCGAAGAATTGCAAGACCAGATTGAGACAATCCAGCGCTTCGCCGTTTCTTACATCTATAAGCCAGTGATTATTGATCAGCTGGTGGCTCGTATTTCAGCGATTTTCCGAGGTCGGGACTTTATCGACCAACATTGTAGTCAGATGAAGGTCCCAACGTCTTACCGCAATTTGCGTATGGATGTAGAACATCATACCGTTTATCGTGGCGAGGAGATGATTGCTCTGACGCGCCGTGAGTATGACCTTTTGGCCACTCTCATGGGAAGCAAGAAGGTCTTGACTCGTGAGCAGTTGTTGGAAAGTGTTTGGAAGTACGAAAGTGCGACAGAAACCAATATCGTGGATGTTTATATCCGTTATCTACGTAGCAAGCTTGATGTAAAAGGTCAAAAAAGCTACATTAAAACCGTGCGTGGTGTTGGTTACACCATGCAAGAATAGAAAAGCAGTTGCAGTTTTGTAACTGCTTTTTTTGAGAAGTTTCTATATATTGACATACAATAAAGTCTTTGCTACAATCAGTTATGGAGGAAAAATCTAATGAAAATAGTAAAAAAAATAATGCAAGTTGGACTAGCAGCCTTCTTCCTTGGTCTGTTAGCGACAAGCACCGTCTTTGCGGATGATGTTGATTCAGAAGGCTGGCAATTTGTCCAAGAAAATGGTAGAACCTACTACAAGAAGGGTGACATCAAAGAAACGGACTGGCGAGTGATTGATGGCAAGACCTATTATTTTGATTATAATGGTGAAATGGTTGTTGGTTGGCAATATATTCCAATGCCAGTTAAAGGATATACAATTGGTCCTTACCCAAATGGTATCAGATTAGAAGGTTCCCCAATGCCAGAATGGTACTACTTTGACAAAAATGGAGTGCTACAAGAGTTTGTTGGTTGGAAAGCATTAGAGGTTAAAACTAAAGACAGTGTTGGAAGAAAGTATGGGGAAAAACGTACAAACCCAGAAGATAAAGAAGAGAAGAGTTTTTACACGAACTATTACTTTAATCAAGATCATTCTTTAGAGACAGGTTGGCTTTATGACCAGTCTAATTGGTATTATTTAGCTAAAACGGAAATTAATGGAGAAAACTATATTGGTGGTGAAAGACGTGCAGGTTGGATAAACGATGATTCAACTTGGTATTATCTCGATGCAACAACTGGCATTATGCAAACTGGTTGGAAGCAAATTGGCAATAAGTGGTACTACCTCCGTTCATCAGGAGCTATGACAACTGGCTGGTATCAGGAAGGCTCAACTTGGTACTATTTAGATGCTGAAAATGGCGATATGAAAACAGGCTGGCAATATCTTGGGAACAAGTGGTACTATCTTCATTCATCAGGAGCCGTGGCGACTGGCTGGTATCAGGAAGGCTCGACTTGGTACTACTTACATGCAAGTAATGGAGATATGAAGACAGGCTGGTTCCAGGTCAATGGCAAATGGTACTATGCGTATGGTTCAGGTGCTTTAGCAGTGAATACAACCGTAGATGGTTATTCTGTCAACTATAATGGCGAATGGGTTCAATAATGAAAGAGGCGATTGTGAAGGAAACAATCGCTTTTTTTGTGAAAATATAATAAAATAGATAGGAGAAAATACTACTGTATGAAATGAGACGGTCTTTCCGTCTGGTTAAAGGAAAACATGACAAAAAAAGTTGGTGTCGGTCAGGCACATAGTAAGATTATTTTAATAGGAGAGCATGCGGTAGTCTACGGCTATCCAGCTATTTCTCTGCCTCTCTTAGAGGTGGAAGTGACCTGCAAGGTGGTCCCTGCTGAAAGCCCGTGGCGTCTTTATGAGGAGGATACCTTGTCCATGGCGGTTTATGCTTCGCTGGAGTATTTGGATATCAAAGAAGCCTGCATTCGATGTGTGATTGACTCGGCTATCCCTGAAAAACGTGGAATGGGTTCGTCAGCGGCTATCAGCATAGCAGCCATTCGAGCTGTTTTTGACTACTATCAAGCCGATCTGCCTCATGATGTACTAGAAATCTTGGTCAATCGGGCTGAGATGATTGCCCATATGAATCCAAGCGGGTTGGATGCCAAGACCTGTCTCAGTGACCAGCCCATTCGCTTTATCAAGAATGTTGGTTTTACAGAGCTTGAGATGAACCTATCCGCTTATTTGGTCATTGCCGATACGGGCGTGTATGGTCACACTCGTGAAGCAATCCAAGTAGTTCAAAGTAAGGGCAAGGATGCCCTACCCTTTTTGCATGCCTTGGGAGAATTGACCCAGCAGGCAGAAGATGCGATTAGAAGAAAAGATGCGGAGGGACTGGGACAAATCCTCAGTCAAGCGCATTTACATTTAAAAGAAATTGGTGTCAGCAGCCCTGAGGCAGACTCCCTCGTTGAAACGGCTCTTAGCCATGGTGCTCTAGGTGCCAAGATGAGTGGTGGTGGACTAGGAGGCTGTATTATCGCCTTGGTAGCCAATCTGGATCAAGCGCAAGAACTAGCAAAACGATTAGAAGAGAAAGGAGCTGTTCAGACATGGATCGAAAGCCTGTAACAGTACGTTCCTACGCAAATATTGCCATTATCAAATATTGGGGAAAGAAAAAAGAAAAAGAAATGGTTCCTGCGACCAGCAGTATTTCTCTGACTTTAGAAAACATGTACACAGAGACGACCTTGTCGCCTTTACCGACGGATGCGACTGCTGATGCCTTTTATATCAATGGTCAGCTTCAGAGTGAGGCTGAGCATGCCAAGATGAGCAAAATCATCAACCGTTACCGTCCAGAAGGTGAGGGATTTGTCCGTATCGATACCCAAAACAACATGCCGACTGCGGCTGGCTTGTCATCCAGTTCTAGTGGTTTGTCCGCCTTGGTCAAGGCTTGCAATGCTTATTTCCAGCTTGGTCTGAATCGGAGCCAGTTGGCGCAGGAGGCTAAGTTTGCCTCAGGGTCGTCCTCTCGCAGTTTTTATGGACCGCTAGGTGCTTGGGATAAGGATAGCGGGGAAATTTACCCTGTAGAAACAGACTTGAAACTAGCTATGATTATGTTGGTGCTGGAGGACAAGAAAAAACCAATCTCTAGCCGTGATGGGATGAAACTCTGTGTGGAAACCTCGACGACTTTTGACGACTGGGTGCGCCAGTCTGAGAAAGATTATCAAGATATGCTGGTCTATCTCAAAGAGAATAACTTTGCAAAGGTTGGGGAATTAACGGAGAAAAATGCCTTAGCCATGCACGCTACGACCAAGACTGCTAGTCCAGCCTTTTCTTATCTAACGGATGCTTCCTATGAAGCCATGGACTTTGTTCGCCAGCTTCGTGAGCAAGGTGAAGCCTGTTACTTTACCATGGATGCCGGTCCCAATGTCAAGGTCCTCTGTCAAGAGAAAGATTTGGATCATCTATCAGAAATCTTCGGTCAACGTTATCGCTTGATTGTGTCAAAAACAAAGGATTTGAGCCAAGATGATTGCTGTTAAAACTTGCGGGAAACTCTATTGGGCAGGTGAATATGCTATTCTAGAGCCAGGGCAGTTGGCCTTGATAAAGGCCATCCCCATCTATATGAAGGCTGAGATTGCTTTTTCTGACAGCTACCGTATCTACTCAGATCTGTTTGATTTTGCAGTGGACTTGACGCCAAATCCTGACTACAGTTTGATTCAAGAAACGATTGCTTTGATGGGGGACTTCCTCGCCAATCGTGGTCAGACTTTGCGACCTTTTTCCTTGGAAATCCGTGGAAAAATGGAACGGGAAGGCAAAAAGTTTGGTCTAGGTTCTAGTGGTAGCGTCGTTGTCTTGGTGATTAAGGCCCTGCTGGCTCTATATGATATTACGGTTGATCCGGAACTCTTGTTTAAGCTGGCTAGCGCGGTCTTGCTCAAGCGAGGCGACAATGGTTCTATGGGAGACCTTGCCTGTATTGTGGCAGAAGATTTGGTTCTCTACCAGTCTTTTGATCGAAAGAAGATAGCTGCGTGGTTGGAAGAAGAAAGCTTGGCGACGGTTTTGGAGCGTGACTGGGTCTTTTCTATCTCACAAGTGCAACCGGGCCTAGAATGTGATTTCCTAGTGGGATGGACCAAGCAAGTGGCCGTATCGAGTCAAATGGTCAAGCAAATCAAACAAAACATAGACCAGAACTTTTTAACTTCCTCAAAAGCAACAGTGGTTACTTTGGTAGAAGCCTTGGAGCAGGGGAATGCAGAAAAAATTATCGATCAGGTGGAAACAGCCAGTCAGCTTTTAGAAGGCTTGAGCCCAGATATTTACACGCCTTCGCTGAGACAGTTGAAAGAAGCCAGTCAAGATTTGCTGGCTGTTGCCAAAAGTAGTGGCGCTGGTGGTGGTGACTGTGGCATTGCCTTGAGTTTTGATGAGCAATCAACTGAAACCTTAAAAAACCGTTGGGCCGATCTGGGGATTGAGCTCTTATACCAAGAAAGGATAGGACATGACGACAAATCGTAAGGATGAGCACATCCGCTATGCCCTTGAGCAGAAAAGTTCCTATAATAGCTTTGATGAGGTGGAGTTGATTCATTCTTCCCTGCCTCTTTATGACCTGGATGAGATTGATTTGTCTACAGAGTTTGCAGGTCGAAAGTGGGACTTTCCTTTTTATATCAATGCCATGACAGGTGGGAGCAAAAAAGGTAAAGAAATCAATCAAAAACTGGCTCAGGTGGCAGAAGCCTGTGGGATTTTGTTTGTAACGGGCTCTTATAGTGCAGCCCTAAAAGATCCAACAGATGATTCTTTTTCTGTCAAATCCAGCCATCCAAAGCTGCTCCTTGGAACCAATATTGGCTTGGACAAGCCTGTTGAGTTGGGACTTCAGACTGTGCAAGAGATGAATCCTCTTCTTTTACAAGTGCACGTCAATGTTATGCAGGAATTGCTCATGCCAGAGGGAGAAAGAAAGTTTCGAAGCTGGCAATCGCATCTGGCAGACTATAGCAAGCAAATCCCCGTTCCTATTATTCTCAAGGAAGTAGGTTTTGGGATGGATGTGAAGACCATCGAACGAGCCTATGAATTGGGTGTTCGAACGGTTGACCTGTCGGGTCGTGGTGGTACCAGCTTTGCTTATATCGAAAACCGTCGCAGTGGTCAGCGTGATTATCTCAATGAATGGGGTCAGTCTACTATGCATGCCCTTCTCAATGCCCAAGACTGGAAAGACAAGGTTCAACTCTTGGTCAGCGGAGGGGTTCGAAATCCTCTTGATATGATTAAGTGCCTGGTCTTTGGTGCCAAGGCTATAGGACTGTCACGTACCGTTCTTGAGTTGATTGAAACCTACTCCGTCGAAGAGGTGATTAGCATTGTCCAAGGCTGGAAAGAAGATTTACGCTTGATCATGTGTGCCCTTAACTGTGCCACCATAGCGGATCTGCAAAACGTAGACTATATTCTTTATGGTAAACTAAAAGAAGCAAAAGATCAGATGTAGTGAGGTCGGGACAAGAATCCCGCCCTTTTTTGTAGCCTTTTGTCAACTGTGGTGAGTTGATGAAACCTAGCTTCTACGAGCGATTTCTGTCCCATCGCCTTTTTCCATCCTCAGACCGAGGTGACTTTTTTGAATTGTGATAAAATAGAAGGGAGAGGATGCGTCTATGAAAAAATTTCAAATCTTTTTATTTATCGAAGCCTGTCTCTTGACGGGAGCTCTGATTTTGATGGTATCAGAGCATTTTTCGCGTTTTCTGCTGATTCTATTCCTCTTTTTGCTTTTGCTTCGTTATTATACAGGTAAAGAGGGCAACAACGTTTTCCTCCTTGTAGCAACCATTCTTTTCTTTTTCATCGTCATGCTCAATCCCTTTGTGATTTTAGCCATCTTTGTAGCGGTCATATACAGTCTCTTTCTTCTCTATCCGATGATGAATCAAGAAAGAGAGGAGACCGACTTGGTCTTTGAAGAGGTGGTAACGGTGAAAAATGAACGCAATCCTTGGTTTGGCAATCTCCATCATTTTTCTAGCCACCAGACCTGCCAATTTGATGATATCAACCTCTTTCGCCTCATGGGCAAGGACACCATTCATTTGGAAAGAGTTATCCTAACCAATCATGACAATGTCATTATCCTTAGAAAGATGATCGGAACGACTAGGATTATCGTACCTGTAGATGTGGAAATCAGTCTCAGTGTCAACTGCCTCTATGGAGATCTTACCTTCCTTCATCAGCCTAAGCGAGCCCTTCGTAATGAACATTATCATCAGGAAACCAGAGACTACCTCAAGAGTAACAAGAGCGTCAAGATTTTCCTAACTACTATGGTTGGCGATGTGGAGGTGGTCAGAGGATGAAAAAGCAATCTTATCTGTTAATCGGCCTGACTTCTTTCCTCTTTATCCTCTTTTTGACTAATAGTTTACTTGATATTTTTGAACTAGACTGGTCCTATTTGCTACAGGATATCGAGAAAACAGAGAAACTCATCTTCTTGATCTTGGTCTTTAGCCTTTCCATGACATTCTTTTTTGTCCTCTTTTGGCGCGTGATAGAAGAAGTCTCTCGCAGAAAAATGCAAGTCAATCTCAAGCGACTGCTAGCAGGGAAAGAGGTGGTTGCCTTTGCAGATCCAGACTTGGATGCTAGTTTTAAGTCCTTGTCTGGCAAGCTCAACCTCTTGACAGAGGCTGTTCAAAAGGCTGAAAATCAAAGCCTGGTCAAGGAAGAAGCAATCATCGAGAAGGAAAGGAAGCGGATAGCACGTGACTTGCACGATACAGTTAGTCAGGAGTTGTTTGCGGCCCATATGATTTTATCAGGTGTCAGTCAGCAGGCTTTGAAGCTGGATAGAGAAAAGATGCAGACCCAGTTGCAAAGTGTTGCAGCTATCCTTGAAACAGCCCAGAAAGATTTGCGGGTCTTGCTCCTACATTTGCGACCTGTTGAGTTGGAGGAGAAGAGTTTGATTGAGGGGATTCAAATCCTCTTAAAAGAGCTTGAGGACAAGAGTGATCTCAAGGTTAGTCTCAAGCAAAATGTGTCTAAATTGCCTAAGAAGATTGAAGAACATATCTTCCGTATTTTGCAGGAGTTGATCAGCAATACCCTTCGCCATGCCCAGGCCTCTTGTCTAGATGTCTACCTCTATCAGACAGATGTTGAAGTGCAGCTGAAGGTGGTGGATAATGGGATTGGTTTCCAGTTAGGGAGTTTAGACGACTTGAGTTATGGACTGCGAAATATCAAGGAGCGGGTCGAAGATATGGCAGGAAACATTCAACTTTTGACAGCACCTAAGCAAGGACTGGCGGTTGATATCCGTATTCCCCTGCTAGACAAGGAATCATAAAGGAGTAGAGATGAAAATTTTACTGGTAGATGACCATGAAATGGTCCGATTGGGCTTGAAAAGCTATTTTGATCTCCAAGACGATGTGGAAGTTTTGGGCGAGGCTGCCAATGGGGCTCAAGGTATTGACTTGGCCTTGGAACTGCGTCCAGATGTCATTGTCATGGATATCGTCATGCCTGAGATGAATGGGATTGATGCAACCTTGGCCATCCTCAAAGAATGGCCTGAAGCCAAGATATTAATTGTCACCTCTTACTTGGACAATGAAAAAATTATGCCAGTCTTGAATGCGGGTGCCAAAGGTTATATGCTCAAGACTTCTAGTGCAGACGAACTGCTCCATGCAGTTCGCAAGGTGGCTGCTGGAGAGCTTGCTATTGAACAAGAGGTCAGCAAGAAGGTCGAATACCACCGTAATCATATGGAGCTTCATGAGGAGCTGACTGCGCGTGAGCGAGACGTACTTCAACTCATCGCCAAGGGCTACGAAAATCAGCGCATTGCAGATGAACTCTTCATCTCTCTCAAGACAGTCAAGACCCATGTGTCCAACATCCTAGCCAAACTTGAGGTCAGTGATCGCACCCAGGCTGCGGTCTATGCCTTTCAGCACCACTTGGTCGGGCAGGAGGACTTTTAGATGAGTCTTGCAGATTTACTTGTGGAGCTAGAAGCAGCAAAAGACCCTGAGAAAGCAGGCCCAATGGAAGCCTATATGCGCCATCAATTTCCCTTTTTAGGTATTGCAGGTCCTGAAAGAAATGCCCTCTATAAAAAGTATTTTCCAAGCGCGAAAAAAACAAAGACGATCGATTGGGATTTTGTAGACACTTGCTGGGAAAAGGAATCTAGAGAATACCAATATGTAGCTGCAAACTATTTGAAAGCTATGCAGTCTTATCTAACGAAGGATGATTTGCCTGAGCTTGAGCGTCTAGTCGTGACCAAGTCCTGGTGGGACACAGTAGATATTCTAGATAGAGTAGTTGGGAGTTTGGTGGCTAACCATCCGAAACTTGAAGAAGTGATTTTAAAATGGAGCCTATCGGACAATATCTGGCTGAGACGAGTTGCTATTGACCACCAGTTGTTAAGAAAAGAGAAGACAAATGTCCAACTGATGGAAAAGGTCCTGCTCAATAATCTAGACCAGACAGAATTTTTTATCAACAAAGCCATCGGCTGGGCTCTAAGAGACTACTCTAAAACCAATCCAGAATGGGTAGCACGTTTTATTGAAAAAAATCAGAAGAGAATGGCTGAACTTAGTATCAGGGAAGCGAGCAAGTACCTCTAGCACTATTGAAAAGCGCATTCATTACTTGAAAAAAGTCGCTATTATATGGTATAATGGACTGTATTAAAAATTTTAAGGAGAAATGACAGAATGTCTGTATCATTTGAAAACAAAGAAACAAACCGTGGTGTCTTGACTTTCACTATCTCTCAAGACCAAATCAAACCAGAATTGGACCGTGTATTTAACTCAGTAAAGAAAACTCTTAACGTTCCAGGTTTCCGTAAAGGTCACCTTCCACGCCCTATCTTCGACCAAAAATTTGGTGAAGAAGCTCTTTATCAAGATGCAATGAACGCACTTTTGCCAAACGCTTATGAAGCTGCAGTAAAAGAAGCTGGTCTTGAAGTGGTTGCGCAACCGAAAATTGACGTAACTTCAATGGAAAAAGGTCAAGACTGGGTTATCACAGCTGAAGTCGTGACAAAACCTGAAGTAAAATTGGGTGACTACAAAAACCTTGAAGTATCAGTTGATGTAGAAAAAGAAGTAACTGACGCTGACGTTGAAGAACGTATCGAACGCGAACGCAACAACTTGGCTGAATTGGTTATCAAAGAAGGCGCTGCTGAAAATGGCGACACTGTTGTGATTGACTTCGTTGGTTCTATTGACGGTGTTGAATTTGACGGTGGAAAAGGTGAAAACTTCTCACTTGGACTTGGTTCAGGTCAATTCATCCCTGGTTTTGAAGACCAATTGGTTGGACACTCAGCTGGCGAAACTGTTGATGTAGTTGTAACATTCCCAGAAGACTACCAAGCAGAAGACCTTGCAGGTAAAGAAGCTAAATTCGTAACAACTATTCACGAAGTAAAAGCAAAAGAAGTTCCAGCTCTTGACGATGAACTTGCAAAAGACATCGACGAAGAAGTGGAAACTCTTGACGAATTGAAAGAAAAATACCGCAAAGAATTGACTGCTGCGAAAGAAGAAGCATACAAAGATGCCGTTGAAGGTGCAGCAATCGATAAAGCTGTAGAAAACGCTGAAATCGTAGAACTTCCAGAAGAAATGATCCACGAAGAAGTTCACCGTTCAGTAAATGAATTCCTTGGAAACTTGCAACGCCAAGGGATCAACCCTGACATGTACTTCCAAATCACAGGAACTACTCAAGAAGACCTTCACAAACAATACGAAGCAGAAGCTGAGTCACGTACGAAGACTAACCTTGTTATCGAAGCAGTTGCCAAAGCTGAAGGATTTGACGCTTCAGAAGAAGAAATCCAAAAAGAAATCGAGCAATTGGCAGCAGACTACAACATGGAAGTTGCACAAGTGCAAAACTTGCTTTCAGCTGACATGTTGAAACACGATATCACTATCAAAAAAGCTGTTGAATTGATCACAAGCACTGCAACAGTAAAATAATCTTAAAAGAGAAAAAGCCCACCTGACTAGGTGGGCTTTCTGTTGCACTATTTTCCAAAAATCTCTTTTAAGTCAGCATCTGTAATTCCAATCATAGCGGGAATACTAGACCAGTTTTCTTCGGTGAGGATGTAGGATTGTTCAGAGTCACTTGCTGTGGCAGTTTCAGAGAAGGCTTGTTTACTTTCTTCAATAGTAGTTTCAATTAAATCACTGAAGCGCTCAATCAGATAGGTCTTGCGAGCAGTCCCGATATGCTTGACTGCATAGTCAAAGGCCTGTAATTCACCGAGAAGGATGAGCTTGCTCTTAGCCCGTGTGATAGCTGTGTAGATGAGATTTCGCTCCAGCATGCGCTTGCTAGCACTGGTGATGGGCAGGATAACAACAGGAAACTCACTTCCCTGAGACTTATGGATACTCATGGCATAGGCTAGTCGAATCTTGTACCATTCGTTGCGTGGATAGATGACCTCATTGCCATCAAAATCAATGACAATCTCGTCTTGTTTGGACTCGGTGTATTTTCCAGGAATTAGGTCTGTGATGTATCCTAGGTCTCCATTAAAGACATTGACTTCAGCGTCGTTGACTAGGTGAATAACCTTGTCCCCTGTTCGATAGTGACACTGAGTTGCTTCAAAGCTAACTTGCCCCTTTTGCTGAGGATTGAGCAGGTCTTGCATGAGTTGGTTGATGGCGTCAATACCAGCAGTTCCTCGATACATAGGCGCTAGCACCTGAATATCGCGAGCCGGAATGCCACTTCTGAGGGCAGCGCCGAGGATTTTCTCAATGGTAGCTGGGATATGGCCACTAGCGATTTCAAAGTAGGAACGGTCAGCTTTTTTCTGGGTAAAGTCAGCTGGCAAGATGCCTTGTCGAATCTGACTCGCCAAGGTAACGATAGTTGATTCTTCGCTCTGACGGTAAATCCGTTCCAAACAAGTCTGCGGAATCAGGGGTATCTGGAGCAGGTCAGCAAGGACTTGTCCGGGACTAACAGAAGGCAACTGGTCACTGTCTCCCACGATGAGTATTTTACTGTTAGAAGAGATGTTGGAGAAGAGTTGGTTAGCTAGCCAAGTGTCCACCATAGAAAACTCATCCACGATGATAAAGTCGGCATCCAGATAATCTTCCAGATGGCTGGTATCATCGTCACCCGTCATTCCCAAATGACGGTGTATGGTCGCGCTAGGCAAACCTGTCAATTCATTCATGCGCCGAGCCGCTCGACCAGTTGGAGCAGCTAGAAGAATCGGCAGATTGCTTTTCTTCCTGAGGTCAAGTCCTTCTAAAAGTGCATAAACAGCGATAATTCCATTGATAACAGTCGTCTTACCAGTACCAGGTCCACCTGTTAGGATAAAGACCTTGTTCTGGATAGCGTCGCAGATAGCCTGTTTTTGAATGGTATCGTACTGGATACCAAGCTCTTCCTCAACACTGGAGATATGCTTTTGAATGGTTTCCAAATCCTGACTTTTCTGCTTTCCTTTTTCAAGGATACGAACTAAGTGACTGCGAATGCCTTCTTCAGCGAAAAAGAGGCTGTTATCAAAGATTTTGGTATCAATCTGCTGAACCTTGTCCTCTTCAATTAGATGAGATAATTCCTGAGCTACTTGGCTGGGATCCAGTTCCACGGGACGGGAAGATTCGAGAAGAGTCAGGGTTTGTTCCAGCAAATCTCGGGCTTCCATATAGGTATCGCCTGTATCCATACAACCTTGAAAGAGACTATGGACAAGGCCAGCACGGAAGCGCTCGGGAGCTTGACTTTCGATGCCTAGTTCGGCAGCTAATTGGTCAGCAATGGTAAAGCCCAAACCCTTGATATCCTCAACCAGTTGGTAGGGATAGTTTTCGACAATATCTAGCGTTTCTTCCTTGTAAAAGTCTTGAATCTGAAAGGCCAGTTTATTGGGAATGCCGTAGTTGGCAAGTTTAGCCAAGACCATTTCTGTCCCATAGTTGAGACGAAGGGTAGAAACAAAAGCCTCACGGTTTTTGGCAGAGAGTCCTGAGATGCCTTCTAGCTTTTCAGGATGTTCCAGAATTTCATCAATGGTATTGTCACCATAGCTATCAACGATTTTTTGGGCCGTTTTGAGACCAATTCCCTTGAAATGACTGCTAGAAAAGTACTTGACGAGGCCCTTGCTAGTTGGTTTTGCGCGTTCATAACGGTTGATCTGAAGCTGTTCCCCATACTTGGAGTGCTGAACGATTTGCCCCCAAAAAGTGTAGTCTTCCCCTTCAATCACGTCCGCCATGGTTCCTGTAACGATGATTTCAAAATCGTCAAAGTCCTCCGCGTCCGTATCTTCGATATCTAGGAGGAGAATGCGATAAAAATTACTGGGATTTTCAAAAATAATCCGTTCAATGGTGCCTGAAAAATAAACTTCCATAGGTTTCCTTTACATGAGTTCGTGAGAGTTGGACCCTTAGCCACTTTGAAAAGCTAGATTACTTTAAGGTTTTCTCTCGCAATAGAAAAAGAGACTGAGACTTAGCATTCTCGGCCTCTTCCTTATCTTAAAATGTTCCGATACGGTTAAGTGGCCAGAAACGGAATTTTGCTTCACCTTTTATATCGCTGGCCTTAAAGGTACCAACGTGGCGGCTGTCGCTAGAGACTAGACGATCGTCACCAAGGAGAAGGTACTCACCTTGAGGGACAGTAAAGCTGAAGCTGGTATTGGAATTGACATCAACCGTAAAGGCTTGTGCTTTTTGAGCAAGTTCTCTAAAGTAAACTCCCTTATTGCCTTCAAATCCTTTGCCAGTATAGGTGTTTTGCAACTTTTCTGTTTTGAACAAGTTGAGATATTCAGCTAGGTAAGGTTCATTCGTTTCTTCACCGTTGATAAAGAGTTTGTCATTTTCGTAGCGGATGGTATCACCAGGCATGCCGATAACCCTTTTGACAATGTCTTTATTTCCGTCTTCCTCATGCGCAACCACGATGTCGAAGCGGTCAATTGGGAGGTGTTTAACAACAAAGAGAACTTCTCCGTCGGCTAGGGTAGGGTCCATCGAATGTCCTTCCACACGGACATTGCTCCAAAGGAAGATGCGGCTAAGACCTACCAGTGCGATAACCAGGAAGATGACTCCCCATTCTTTTATAAATGATTTTAAATAGTTCATGGTTTACCTCTATAGAAGTTTTTTTGCTTTTTCAGTGTTTTTAAAATGCAGTTTGGCACAGAAATGAAGTCCCTTCATGCCATAGGCCTGAAGGATTTTGCTAGCAACCTTATCTGATGCAGTCCCAGCGCCACTTGGCAGTTGATAGCCCAGTTCTCGTCCTAGATTTTCCAAGTTTTCGAGGAAGAGATCCCGCGCAATGATGGAGCTAACCGCAACAGCCAGGTATTTGCCCTCGGCTTTTTCTTCTAAGCTAATTTTGTTTGGAAAACGGTTGGCTTCTTGCGCCAAGTACTTGTCATAGTTTTTAGGACTTGTAAAAGCGTCAATCACGATTTTTTCTGGCTGGACTCCTTTTTGAAGCAGGAGAAAGATAGCCTGATTGTGAAGGGCAACCTTTACAGAAACAGCATTGTAACGCTCTCCGATAACTTCGTTGTACTTGCTCGGTGAAAGGAGGAGTGCTTGATGCTGGATTTTTTCCTTGAGGATAGGGGCAATCTGACGAATCTTTTGGTCAGTCAAGGTTTTTGAATCCCCTACGCCGAGTTTTCGCAAGAAGTCATGCTGGTCCGGTGTCACAAAGGAAGCCACGACAGCCAGCCCACCAAAGTAGGAACCATTCCCCACCTCATCGGTCCCAATCATAGGAAAATCTTGTCCACTGGTTTCCTCTACAACTTGATAGCCAAAGAAACTGGCGTACTGCTCAGCAGCTTCGCCCTGAAGGAGGACTTTTCCAGAAGTATAGATGGAAACCGTTGCCTGAGGGAAGCGCAAAAAATAGCGGATATAGGGATTTTTACTAGGACTGAGAGCCTTCTGATACTGACTTAAAAAGCTCTGAATTTCCTGTTCACTTGGTGTGAGTGTGATACTTGCCATAGTCTCTATTGTACCACAAAAGCAGGAGAATTGGTAAAAACTGACAAAGTTAGCGAAATTTGGTATAATATCGTGAGGTGAATTTTATGGCAAATCTAAATCGATATAAGTTTACATTCGGGAAAAAGACATTAACCTTGACAACCGAGCATGACAACCTCTTCATGGAGGAAATTGCCAAGGTTGCGACTGAAAAGTACCAAGCAATTAAAGAACAAATGCCTGGGGCAGATGATGAAACCATTGCGCTTCTTTTGGCGGTCAATTGTCTATCTACACAACTCAACCGTGAGATTGAATTTGATGACAAGGAGCAAGAGTTGTTAGAACTCCGCCACAAGTTGATTGCTGTCAAACAAGAACAGAGCAAGATTGAGGACTCCCTATGATTTCAATCCTACTCTTATTGGTTCTGGCTTGGGGCTTTTACATCGGCTACCGTAGAGGTTTGGTCCTGCAAGTTTATTATTTCCTCGTGGCAGTGATTTCAGCCTTTGTTGCGGGACAGTTTTATAAATCACTGGGCGACCACTTCCACTTGCTTGTCCCTTATGCCAATCCTCAGGAAGGACAGGGAACCTTTTTCTTCCCTTCAGACCAGCTGTTTCATCTAGACAAGGTCTTTTATGCGGGTCTAGCCTATCTTCTAGTTTTTGGGATTTGCTACACTATCGGACGTTTTATCGGTTTGTTCCTGCACTTGATTCCAACTAAAAAGCTTGATGTCAAATGGTTGCGTATCGGATCAGGCGTTTTGTCTCTATTGGTAACCTTATTTGTCTTGCAAATGGCTCTGACCATCCTTGCAACAGTACCTCTGGCAGTCATTCAAAATTCACTCGAAAAAAGTACAGTAGCCAAACACATCATCCAAAGTGTCCCTTTTACGACAAATCTTATCAAACAACTCTGGGTGACAAATTTAATCGGATAAAAAGGGCGGGATTTTTCCTAGCCCTTTGTTTACAGATTGGACGACTAGGTCAAAACACCTAGTTGCTATAATCTTTTAAACCAGCATACAAGGAAAAAATATGAATACAAAAATACTAGAAACCTTAGAATTTAATAAAATCAAAACCTTGTTTGAACCGCATCTCCTGACAGAACAAGGCCTAGAGGAGCTAAAAGGCTTGGCTCCAACTGCTAAGGTGGATAAGATCAAGCAAGCCTTTACAGAGATGGAGGAAATGCAAGCCCTATTTGTGGAGCAACCTCACTTTACTATCCTAGCGACACGTGAGCTTTCAGCTGTCTGCAAGCGTCTGGAGATGGGGGCGGACCTCAATATTGAGGAGTTCTTGCTTCTCAAACGAGTCTTGCTTGCTAGCAGAGAGTTGCAAAGTTTTTACGACAATCTAGAAAACGTACGCTTGGAGCAGTTGGCGAGATGGTTTGAGAAACTGCATGAGTTTCCACACTTGCAAGGAAGTCTCCAAGCTCTAAATGATGCAGGATTTATCGAGAATTTTGCCAGCGAAGAACTAGCACGTATCCGTCGGAAAATCCATGATAGCGAGAGTCAAGTTCGAGATGTCTTGCAAGACTTACTCAAGCAAAAAGCGCAGATGTTGACGGAAGGTATAATCGCTAGCAGAAATGGCCGTCAAGTTTTACCAGTAAAGAACACCTATCGCAATAAGATTGCAGGTGTTGTCCATGACATCTCTGCCAGTGGTAATACGGTTTATATCGAGCCACGTGAGGTGGTCAAGCTGAGCGAAGAAATCGCTAGTCTGCGAGCTGACGAACGCTATGAGATGATTCGCATCCTGCAGGAACTATCGGAACGGGTTCGTCCTCATGCTGCTGAGATTGCTAATGATGCTTGGATTATCGGCCATTTAGACTTGATTCGTGCCAAGGTGCGTTTCATTCAAGAAAGACAAGCAGTCGTTCCCCAACTTTCAGAGAATCAAGAGATTCAACTTCTTCATGTTCGCCATCCTTTGGTCAAAAATGCAGTGGCAAACGATGTACACTTTGGTAAGGAATTAACAGCTATTGTCATTACAGGTCCCAATACTGGTGGGAAGACCATCATGCTCAAAACCCTAGGCTTGACTCAACTCATGGCCCAATCTGGATTGCCCATTCTAGCTGACAAGGGAAGCCGTGTCGGTGTTTTTGAGGAAATCTTCGCAGATATTGGGGATGAGCAGTCTATCGAGCAAAGCCTGTCTACCTTCTCCAGCCACATGACCAATATCGTAGATATTCTTGGCAAGGTCAATCAGCACTCGCTCTTATTGCTAGATGAGCTTGGGGCAGGTACCGATCCGCAGGAAGGAGCAGCGCTTGCTATGGCTATTCTGGAGGATCTTCGTCTGCGTCAGGTCAAGACTATGGCTACGACCCACTATCCAGAACTCAAGGCTTATGGTATTGAGACAGCCTTTGTGCAAAATGCCAGCATGGAGTTTGATACTGCCAGCTTGCGTCCGACCTATCGCTTTATGCAGGGAGTTCCTGGCCGAAGCAATGCCTTTGAAATTGCCAAACGTCTGGGCTTGTCAGAGGTCATCGTAGGAGATGCCAGCCAGCAGGTCAACCAAGATAATGATGTCAACCGTATCATTGAACAATTGGAAGAGCAAACGCTTGAAAGTCGCAAACGCTTGGACAATATTCGTGAGGTGGAGCAAGAAAACCTCAAGATGAACCGTGCACTCAAAAAACTCTACAATGAGCTTAATCGTGAAAAGGAAACTGAGCTCAACAAGGCGCGTGAACAAGCTGCCGAGATTGTGGAACTCGCTCTAAGTGAAAGTGACCAGATTCTCAAAAATCTCCATAGCAAATCTCAACTCAAACCCCATGAAATCATTGAAGCCAAGGCTGAGCTGAAAAAACTAGCTCCTGAAAAAGTAGACTTATCTAAAAACAAGGTCCTTCAAAAAGCCAAGAAAAAACGAGCTCCGAAGGTGGGGGATGATATTGTGGTCCTCAGTTATGGACAACGTGGAACCTTGACCAATCAGCTTAAGGACGGCCGTTGGGAAGCCCAAGTCGGTTTAATCAAGATGACCTTGGAAGAGAAAGAATTTGACCTTGTTCAGGCTCAGCAAGAAGCCCCAGTCAAGAAAAAACAAGTCAATGTCGTCAAACGAGCTTCTGGTCGTGGTCCGCAAGCGAGACTGGATCTCCGAGGCAAACGGTACGAAGAGGCTATGAATGAGCTGGACGCCTTTATCGACCAAGCCCTGCTCAATAACATGGCGCAAGTCGACATCATCCATGGTATCGGTACGGGAGTCATCCGTGAGGGCGTCACCAAATACCTGCAAAGAAACAAGCATGTCAAGAGTTTTGGCTATGCTCCACAAAATGCTGGAGGCAGTGGCGCCACCATTGTAACCTTTAAAGGATAGAGAGAAGAAGGATTCACTCTTTCTGAAAAAAGAAGTGAAAAGTCAAAAATTTTCATAGAATATATTGACAAAGACTAACTTTTCTTGTAAAATAATAAAAAATTAAATACCAACACCGAATGAAGTTTAATAGAAGTGGAGAAAGGTTTGTTTTCCATGACTGTAAATGGACGGAACTCTGGAGAGACCGTAAAGGCACCGAAGGGGCAAGGCAGGTAACTGCTCAAACTCTCAGGTAAAAGGACAGAGCTAGGATAGACCGCTTTTTGGCATTTATCTAAGCATTCCAGAGTACATGTGTCTTGCATGTGCTCTTTCTTTTGGGGTTGAAAGATAGGAGAAGGACATGTTAGAATTGCTTAGAGCGCTTGATGCTTTTGCTTGGGGGCCTCCCCTCTTGATCTTATTGGTCGGAACGGGTATCTATTTGACCATCCGACTAGGCCTTTTGCAGGTAGCTCGTCTCCCAAAGGCCTTTCAGCTGATCTTTACCAAGGATAAGGGGCATGGAGATGTGTCGAGCTTTGCTGCTCTCTGTACGGCTCTAGCCGCCACCGTTGGTACGGGAAATATTATCGGGGTAGCGACAGCCATTAAGGTTGGAGGACCAGGGGCCCTCTTTTGGATGTGGATGGCGGCCTTTTTTGGGATGGCGACCAAGTATGCCGAAGGCTTACTGGCCATCAAATACCGTACTAAGGATGCAAATGGAGCTGTAGCTGGAGGACCCATGCATTACATCCTTTTGGGGATGGGAGAAAAGTGGCGTCCACTTGCTATCTTCTTTGCCCTAGCGGGTGTATTGGTAGCTCTTCTAGGGATTGGTACCTTTACCCAAGTTAATTCGATTACAGAATCCATTCAAAATACAGCCCAAGTTGATCCAGTTATCACAGCTCTGATTTTATCCATTTTTGTAGGGATTGCTGTCTTTGGTGGCCTCAAATCCATATCAAAAGTTTCGACAGCAGTGGTTCCTTTTATGGCTATTGTCTATATTCTGGGAACTCTTACAGTTATTCTCTTTAATATCGAGGAAATCCCAGCCACACTTGCACTGATCTTTACTTCAGCCTTTAGTCCGGCGGCCGCGGTAGGTGGTTTTGCAGGTGCCAGCATTCGGATGGCTATCCAAAATGGTGTGGCGAGAGGAGTCTTTTCTAACGAATCTGGCCTAGGATCAGCTCCCATTGCGGCGGCTGCGGCTAAGACAAATGAGCCTGTCGAGCAAGGCTTGATTTCCATGACAGGAACCTTTATTGATACCCTCATTATCTGTACGTTGACTGGTTTAACAATCTTGGTAACTGGTGTTTGGAGTGGTGATTTGAATGGGGTTGCCTTGACCCAGTCAGCCTTTTCAACAGTTTTTTCACATTTTGGACCTTCCCTCTTGACCATTTTCCTTGTACTCTTTGCCTTTACGACGATTCTCGGATGGAACTACTACGGAGAACGCTGTTTTGAGTTTCTCTTTGGTGTTCGTTTTATCTGGCTTTACCGTGTAGTCTTTGTAGTCATGGTCTTGTTGGGAGGATTTATCGAGTTGGATATGGTCTGGATTATTGCAGATATCGTCAATGCCTTGATGGCTTTACCAAACTTGATTGCCCTCATAGTCTTATCGCCAGTCGTTATTTCCGAAACCAGAAAGTATTTTAAACACTAACCCAATCACACTTTTAGTGTGATTTTTTTATTTCATAGACATTTCCTATCAAGGCTATTGAAAATATATATTATCCAAGTGGAAAATTCTATGATAGACTAAATGACAATAAAATGAAAAGAGGTTTCTTATGACAACATTTACCATCCACACAGTAGAATCAGCACCAGCAGAAGTGAAAGAAGTTCTTGAAACAGTACAAAAAGATAACAATGGCTATATTCCCAACCTAATCGGTCTCTTGGCCAATGCCCCAACCGCGCTTGAAGCCTACCGAACTGTCGGAGCCATCAACCGTCGCAATAGCTTAACACCAGTAGAACGCGAAGTAGTACAAATCACAGCTGCCGTAACCAATGGTTGTGCTTTCTGCGTCGCAGGTCACACAGCCTTTTCAATCAAACAAATCCAGATGAATGATGATCTTCTCCAAGCTCTCCGCAACCGCACTCCGATTGAAACAGATCCAAAACTAGATACTCTAGCTAAGTTTACCTTGGCGGTCATCAATACCAAAGGGCGTGTAGGAGATGAAGCCTTGGCTGAATTTTTGGAAGCTGGCTACACGCAACAAAATGCCTTGGACGTGGTTCTCGGTGTTAGTCTTGCCAGCCTCTGCAACTATGCCAACAACCTAGCCAATACGCCTATTAACCCAGAATTACAACCTTATGCATAAAAGGAGGAAAGAGTATGGGATTTTTTTCCGAAGAGTTTTTGAGCTGGTTAGACCAGCATGCTGATGAAATTGATAAACAGTCTTGTGAGGCTGGAGAGCAACTGATTGAAAGGATTGCAGCAGAAGGAGCTTTTCGTGTAGGTGTTCCAGAATCTCTCGGCGGTTCAGACGGAAGTGATCAAGATGTCATTGATATCCTAGCAGAGCTCGCTCAACATTCCTTGACGGCCTCCTTTATTTCTTGGGGACAACGCACCCTAATTGACAATATTATCCATTCAGAGAATTCCTATTTGAAAGAAAACTATCTGGAAAAACTCTTGTCTGGTGAATATGCAGGCGCAACTGCTCTGTCTAATGCGGTCAAGTATTTATCTGATTTAGAAGAGCTGAATGTTTATATCATCGAAGAAAAAGGACAATTTTATCTAAAAGGGCGACTGCCATGGGTAACCAATGCCCGTAGAAATCGATTCTTAACCATTTTTGTAGCAGGTTTTGCTGATGATCCAAGTAAAAGTTATGTGGTGGCTGTGCCATCAGATGCAGAGAATTTTAGTCGTTCGGAAGACTTAGAATTCGTTTCTCTTCAGGGAGGAAACACTGCTGCTTTGACCTTTAATCGGGTTCCTTTAAAAGAAGAGTGGATTCTATCCAAGAATGCTAAAGAGTTTTTAACTCAAAATCGTCCCGCTTTTTTAGGTTACCAATTTGGTTTGGCTTTTGGATTAGCTGAACGCTCCCTATCAGAAGTAGAAAAAGAATTGGGGAAACGAAGAGTATTAACAGATGAATGGCAATACCAGGTAGAGCAGTTAGATGCTATTCGGCAAGCTCTTTATCAGGGATTGTCTGACCGGTCCTATTTCGTTACCAATCCGCGTGAACTCTTTCAGTTAAGAATAGACATTGTGGATGTGGTTGCTCAAAGTCTTCTGTTAGAGTTGCAAGCTGGTGGAGGTAGAGGCTACTTTAGCAAATCAACATCTGGTTTTATTCGTCGTTGGAATGAAGGAGCCTTTCTTCCGATTGTCTCTCCAAGCGCTGTTCAGTTGCGCCATATCTTAGCAACGAGTTAAAAAATAGTAGAATAAAAACGAAGTTTGAATTTCTAACTTCGTTTTTTAAGTCCTCATTTAAGCGCTTTTATGCTATACTAATAATAACATGATTATTGGAGGCTCGGATGAAAAAGCTCCCCTTGGTATTTTCTGGCTGTTTATTAGGTCTAGCAGGTGCAGGAAATCTGATTGCAGATACTTGGCCAGTTCTGTCGCATTTATTGAGTCTGACTGGATTAGTTTTGTGGCTTTTCTTTCTGATTCTTCATCTTTTTAATTGGTCTGAAACCAAGCGAGAATTGACCAAAGCCCCTCTCTTATCTGGCATGGCTACCTTTCCCATGGCCGGGATGATTTTATCGACCTATGTCTTTCGCGTATTCCCTGTTCTTCCTTTGGTAGCACAAGGAATCTGGTGGTTTTCATTTCTCTTGGATTTAGCTTTGATTGCTACTTTTACCATCAAATTTGCCTGTCCTGGTCGGAGGGTCAATGCGACTCCAAGTTGGACGGTACTCTATGTGGGAATAGCAGTAGCAGCCTTGACCTATCCTCTGGTAGGCATTATCGAGATTGCCTATGCAACCTTGAGTTTTGGTTTTGTCTTGACCTTCTATCTCTATCCGCTTATTTATAGCGATTTAAAGAAATCTCCACTCCCACTAGCCTTGCTTGGACAGGAAGGAATCTACTGTGCTCCCTTTTCCCTACTCTTAGCTTCTCTAGTTCGAGTTGGAGGAGCAGGCCTACCGACTTGGCTCTTGATTGTCATGATTTTGGCATCTCAGTCCTTCTTTTTCTTTGTTTTAACTCGCCTGCCCAATATTTTAAAACAAGGCTTTCAACCAGCCTTCTCAGCCCTCACCTTCCCAACCATTATCACAGCTACTTCGCTCAAGATGGCTCAGGGGCTTTTGAAACTCCCTTTTTTAGATTATCTGGTACTGGCTGAAATCTTCATTTGTCTATCTATTTTACTCTTTGTCTTAGCTTCTTATCTGATTTGGTTACGAAAAAAGGTCTAGCTATATTCTAGCTAGGCCTTGTTTTTTATGGTTTGATAACTTCAGCTCCACCCATGTATGGACGAAGAGCTTCTGGAATGGTTACAGAACCATCTGCATTTTGGTAGTTTTCAAGAATAGCAGCCACTGTACGCCCAACTGCAAGTCCAGAACCATTCAAGGTGTGAAGAAGTTTAACTTTACCATCTGCTTCATCACGGTAGCGAATTTGAGCACGACGGGCTTGGAAATCTTCTGTATTTGAACAGCTTGAGATTTCACGGTAGGTATTTTGCGCTGGAATCCAAACTTCCAAGTCGTAAGTCTTGGAAGCTGAGAAGCCCATATCCCCAGTAGAGAGGGCAACGACACGGTACGGAAGATTGAGTTTTTGAAGGATGTTTTCAGCGTTGGCTGTCATTTTTTCTAATTCTTCATAAGATTCTTCTGGTTTTGCAAATTTGACCATTTCAACCTTGTGGAATTGGTGCAGACGGATCAAGCCACGTGTATCACGACCAGCAGAACCCGCTTCAGAACGGAATGATGGACTCATAGCAGTGAAGTAGATTGGTAGGTCTTTACCGTCAAGGATTTCATCACGGTAGTAGTTTGTAAGAGGCACTTCAGCTGTAGGAATGAGGACATAATTAGTGTCTTTCAATTCAAAAGTGTCTTCCTTGAATTTTGGATATTGCCCAGTACCAAACATAGAGTCATGGTTAACCATGTAAGGTGTGATAACTTCCGTATAGCCTTCTTTACCATGCTCATCCAACATGAAGTTGTAGATAGCGCGTTCCAAACGAGCCCCAAGTCCTTTATAGAAGAGGAAACGAGCGCCCGTTACCTTACCACCGCGTTCCCAGTCAAGGATACCCAAGTCTTCACCAAGATCCCAGTGAGCTTTTGGTTCAAAGTCAAACTCGCGCGGAGTCCCCCAACGGCGAACTTCCACATTGTCATCTTCGTCAGCCCCAACAGGAACGCTGTCGGCAGGGATGTTTGGAAGAGTAGTGGTAAATTCTGTCAATTTAGCATCGATGTCTGCCAACTCAGCATCCAAGGCTTTGACTTCAGCAGATAGGGTTTGCATCGCAGCAATCTTGTCATCGGCATTTTCCTTGTTGCGCTTGGCTTGGGCAATCTCAGCAGAAACTGTGTTACGTTCTGCTTTGAGAGTTTCAACCTTGACCAAGATGTCGCGACGTTTAGCATCGATTTCTTTCATCTCATTTAAGACAGCAGCATCTACACCACGTGTAGCCAATTTTTCTGCGACAGCATCAAAATCTGTACGAATTCGTTTGATATCTAACATAAGTCCTCCTTTATATGAAAAAAGCACACCTGACAAAGCGTTGGAGTGGCAGGGCCACGGTTCCATCCAACTTCACAGGTGTGCACTTGATTGTGTATGTAATTATAAACAACGGTAGAATTTCACCTATCCCTCCTATCTGCTCGCAGCACCCGCAGACTTTCTGAAAGAAGGAGATAACTTACTTATCCGTTGCTATGATTATACTAAAGTTTCTACTTTTTTGCAAACAGATTTTTAAATTTTTGTCCAATGGTCTGGAGTAGAGTCGGAAGTTTCACAACCTTTTCGTTTCCTAATTTTTCCCGAGCGATTTTTAGGATAGCTCCAGAGTCTTTTGAAGCAAAGAGGAATTTTCCTTGATCGGTAAAGACTTCAAAGTGGCGGCTGATCTTGCGACCACTTACGTTGGCTCCGATTTGCTGAATGCTGGACCAGGGGATTTGAATATATTGTTCGACATTGACATCAGGATAAAACTCTAAGGCTTGATCCCCGACTAAAAATTTTCCAACTTTTCCAGAGATAGAGAGGTAAGATGTCCCAGTAGTTTGGAGGTCAATGACTTGATTGAGTGATTGGGCCATGATTAGTCTTCCTTACTTTCACCGAAAAAGGCATGATAGAGAGCCTTGATGGCTGCTTTTTCTTGCTCTTTATTGACAACAAACATGATGGAAACTTCACTTGAACCTTGGGACATCATCTGGATGTTGATTTTATTCTCAGACAAAGCCCGTGTTGCAGTAGCAGTTACCCCGATATGGCTCTTCATCTTTTCTCCTACAATCATAATGATGGAAAGGTCATGTTCGATTTCAGCATGGTCCACTTCAGCTTTTTGAACGAGTTGACGTAGAATTTCTTCTTCTTTGATAGGAGTCAATTCGCGGGAGCGGAGGATGATTGAAAGATCGTCAATACCTGTAGGCATGTGTTCCCAACCGATGTTGAGGTCCTCAAGGATTTGAAGAACCTTGCGACCAAACCCGACTTCACGGTTCATGAGGTATTTAGACATGTTGATGCTGACGAATCCTGAGTCACCTGCAATCCCTACTACTGGGAATTTATCACTACTGTGTTCTAAAACAATGCGTGTTCCTGGGTGGTCAGGGTTGTTGGTATTCTTGATGACAAGAGGAATTTTTCCTCGGTAGGCAGGAAGAAGGGCTTCGTCATGAAGGACTGAAAATCCAGCGTAAGCCAACTCCCGCATTTCACGGTAGGTTAATTCAGGAATGGAGTGTGGTTGGTGGATGATACCAGGGTGGGCAGCAAAGATACCATTTACGTCTGTAAAGTTTTCATAGAGATCAGCCTTAACACCTGCTGCAATGATAGAACCTGTGATATCTGAACCACCACGTGAAAAAGTACAGATTTGATTTTCCTTAGTCACACCAAAGAAACCAGGGATGACAAGGACTTCGTTGCTATCAGCCAAGCCTTCAATCTTATCATAACTAGATGGGATGATGCGTGCGTTTCCTGGTTCACTTGTGACAACAATTCCAGCTTCTCTTGGGTGAACATAGCGTGCATCGATACCGTTTTGGTTAAAGTAGGCTGCAATCAATTTGGCATTGTTATTTTCTCCAGCCGCTAGGAAGGTATCATAGAGAAATTCATTGTCCTCTATAGGGAGAGTTGCCAAGGCCCGAATACTTTTAGAGATTTTTTCTAAAACAGCAGGTTTTAATCCTAGTTCACTAACCATAGCGGCATAACGGTCAATGATCCAGCTTTGGCTAGCACTGATGTCATTTCCAGCCACATAGTCACGATAGTATTTGATCAAGGCATCGGTTACCTTGGTATCTTCAGCATTGCGTTTGCCGGGTGCAGAAACGACTACAAAACGGCGTTCTTTATCACTTTTAACGATGTTTAAAACTTTTTCTAACTGACCAGCAGAGGCAAGTGAGCTTCCGCCAAATTTTACAACCTTCATAAGGACTCCTCAAGTAAGTATTTTATACGATTATAGCAGAAAGAGGGGTATTTTTCAATGAAGAAAATAACTTCCTATTATAATAGAAGAAAACACTAACTTATTCTGAAAAGCGATAACCGTTTAAAAGTAAGAGTGTCAAATTTTACTCACACTCATAAATGATGGGTAAATAATCAGCTGAGACACTTTCCTTTAGTTTTTCCTTGCCTCTTTATCTAAAAAAAGGTATACTTTGATGATAAAACAATTTTATTGCCTTATAAAAGAAAAGGAGAAGCTATGAATCATATCTTATATCAGATCGTAGATGATCTGGCTATCATTACTTTGAATCGTCCCGAAGTGGCAAATGGTTTCCATATCCCAATGTGTGAGGAGATTTTAGAAGCTTTGACTCTAGCAGAGCAGGATCAAGCTGTGCAGTTCATCTTGATTAATGCTAATGGGAAGGTTTTTTCAGTTGGGGGAGACTTGGTTGAGATGAAACGAGCAGTAGACGAAGATGATATCCCTTCTTTGAATAAGATTGCAGAATTAGTCAATACAATTTCTTTTAAAATCAAGCAAATTCCTAAACCTGTTTTGATGGAGGTAGATGGAGCGGTTGCTGGTGCTGCAGCAAATATGGCAGTAGCAGTTGATTTCTGTTTAGCGACTGACAAGGCAAAATTTATCCAAGCCTTTGTCGGAGTGGGATTGGCGCCAGACGCTGGTGGGATTCATCTCTTGAGTCGTAGCATCGGGGTAACACGGGCTGCACAACTTGCCATGACAGGTGAAGCCTTGACTGCTGAAAAAGCGCTAGAATGGGGCGTGGTATACCGTGTTTGTGAAGTTGACAAATTAGAAAAAACAAGAGAACAAGTTCTGAAAAAATTAAGAAGAGGTTCAGCAAACTCATACGCAGCGATTAAAAAGTTAGTTTGGGAAAGTCAATTCAAGGATTGGCAGAATTATGCTGAATTAGAATTGAAATTACAAGAATCGTTATCTTTAACTGAAGATTTTAAAGAAGGGGTTCGAGCACATTCTGAAAGAAGAAGACCAAAATTTTCAGGAAAATAAAAAAATACTTGCATAATTTTTTGAAGTTTGTTATACTTCTTTTATCAAATGTTTTGATTGTAAAAGCTTTTTGAGGGGGAGGGAAAAAGTTTGGACTACCAACAAGTAAATGATTATCTAACATCTATTTTTAATAACGTCCTTGTGATCGAGGAGGTTAGCTTACGAGGTAGTCGATTCAAAGACATCTCCATCAAAGAAATGCACACGATCGATGTGATTGGGAAGTTCCCGGAGGCAACGCCAAGTAAGGTTTCAAAAGAACTGATGGTAACTCTTGGGACAGTGACGACGAGTTTGAATAACCTGGAGAGAAAAGGTTATATTGAGCGTATTCGTTCTGACCAAGACCGTCGAGTGGTCTATCTGCATTTGACAAAGCAAGGTCGTTTGGTTCACCGCCTTCATAAACGGTTCCACAAGGCTATGGTCGAAAAAATCATCGATGGCATGAGCCCTGAGGAAAAAGAGGTCATGGGCAGAGGTTTAACGAACCTTTATCAATTTTTGGAGGATTTGAAATAATGGCTTTTGCAAAAATAAGCCAGGTTGCTCATTATGTTCCAGAGCAAGTGGTCACTAATCATGACTTAGCCCAAATCATGGACACAAGCGATGAGTGGATTTCAAGTCGAACAGGAATTAAACAGAGACATATCTCAAAATTAGAGTCTACAAGTGACTTGGCGACAGAAGTTGCTAAGAGCTTGTTAGCTAAAGGGAGCTTAACAGCGGATCAGATTGATTTTATCATTGTAGCGACGATTACCCCAGACTCGATGATGCCTTCCACAGCAGCTCGAGTTCAGGCAAATATCGGAGCGCATAGAGCTTTCGCCTTTGATTTGACAGCAGCTTGCAGTGGCTTTGTATTCGCTCTCTCAACTGCAGAAAAGTTTTTAAGTTCTGGACAGTTCAAAAAAGGGATTGTTATCGGGGCTGAGACCTTATCCAAGGCAGTTGATTGGTCAGATCGTTCAACAGCTGTTCTCTTTGGGGATGGTGCTGGAGGGGTTCTCTTGGAAGCGAGCGAAATACGTCACTTCCTTGTGGAAAGTCTCTATACAGATGGCTCTCGGAGCGAGTGTTTGACCTATGGTCAAACGGCTTTGGCTTCTCCTTTCTCAGATCAAGAAGCAGTTCCTGCTTTTTTGAAGATGGATGGACGAGCAGTTTTTGATTTTGCAAATCGTGATGTTGCTAGATCAATCAAAGAAACCATTGAAAATGGTCCAATCGCAGCATCGGAATTGGATTATCTCTTGCTTCATCAGGCAAATATCCGCATTTTGGATAAGATGGCTAAGAAGATCGGCGTAGACCGAGACAAACTTCCTGCCAATATGATGGAGTATGGAAATACCAGTGCAGCAAGTATCCCGATTTTGCTCTCAGAGTGTGTGGAGAATGGTATGATTCGTTTAGATGGTAGCCAGACGATTCTCCTATCAGGCTTCGGTGGAGGTTTGACATGGGGCACACTCATTCTTACAATCTAGGTAATCATGTGGTAAACACATAGTTATAAATTTTTTATATTTTAAAGGAGTCCTATCATGGCAGTATTTGAAAAAGTACAAGAAATTATCGTTGAAGAACTTGGGAAAGACGCATCAGAAGTAACACTTGAATCTACTTTTGATGATTTGGATGCAGATTCATTGGACTTGTTCCAAGTAATCTCTGAAATCGAAGATGCTTTCGATATCCAAATCGAAGCAGAAGATAACTTGAAAACAGTTGGTGACTTGGTTGCCTACGTTGAAGAGCAAACAAAATAATTAACATATTACTAGAAGGAGTAGGGGAAACCCACTCCCTCTTGTTTAGGTAATAGTTTGAAACTCAAATGATAAACTCATCGAACTATTACGTAAGCAAGGAATGATGGAGGCACTATGAAAACACGTATTACAGAATTATTGAACATTGATTATCCTATTTTTCAAGGAGGAATGGCCTGGGTTGCTGATGGTGACTTGGCTGGTGCAGTATCAAAAGCTGGTGGTCTAGGGATTATCGGTGGTGGGAATGCACCTAAAGAGGTCGTGAAGGCTAATATCGATAAAATCAAATCACTTACGGACAAACCTTTTGGTGTCAACATCATGCTCTTGTCACCTTTTGTAGAAGACATCGTTGATCTCGTGATTGAAGAAGGGGTCAAGGTGGTGACAACTGGTGCAGGTAATCCAAGTAAATACATGACTCGTTTCCATGATGCAGGAATTACTGTTATTCCTGTTGTTCCAAGTGTTGCTTTGGCAAAACGCATGGAAAAAATTGGTGCAGATGCAGTTATTGCAGAAGGAATGGAAGCCGGTGGACATATTGGTAAATTAACAACGATGACCTTGGTTCGCCAAGTTGCTGCAGCTGTTTCAATTCCGGTTATTGCAGCTGGAGGAATTGCGGATGGTGAAGGTGTCGCTGCAGGCTTTATGCTTGGTGCTGAGGCTGTTCAAGTTGGTACGCGTTTCGTAGTAGCTAAGGAATCTAACGCCCATCCAAAATACAAGGAAAAAATCTTAAAAGCGCGTGATATCGATACAACTATTTCCGCTCAACACTTTGGACATGCTGTTCGCGCCATTAAAAATCAGTTAACACGTGACTTTGAGCAGGCTGAAAAAGATGCCTTTAAACAAGAAAATCCAGATTTAGAAATCTTTGAACAAATGGGAGCTGGTGCTCTTGCTAAAGCCGTTGTTCATGGAGATGTAGAAGGTGGATCTGTCATGGCAGGTCAGATCGCTGGTTTGGTATCTAAAGAGGAAACTGTCGAAGAAATCCTAAAAGATCTATACTATGGCGCAGCCAAAAAAATTCAAGAAGAAGCCTCTCGTTGGGCAGGAGTTGTAAGAAATGACTAAAACAGCCTTTCTATTTGCAGGTCAAGGTGCTCAGTATCTAGGAATGGGGCGTGATCTCTATGATCGTTACCCTATCGTCAAGGAAACAATTGACCAAGCCAGTCAGGTTTTGGGTTATGACCTTCGTGACTTGATTGATAAGGAAGAAACTAAGTTAAACCAGACTCGCTATACGCAACCAGCTATTTTAGCGACTTCGGTTGCTATTTACCGACTATTGAAAGAAAAGGGTTACCATCCGGATATGGTAGCAGGATTGTCTCTTGGGGAATATTCTGCTCTTGTAGCAAGTGGTGCCTTGGACTTTGAGGATGCAGTTGCCTTGGTTGCTAAACGTGGTACTTATATGGAAGAGGCTGCACCTGCAGGCTCTGGGAAGATGGTTGCCGTTCTTAATACTCCGGTTGAAGTGATTGAGGAAGCTTGTGAAACAGCCTCTAAAGTTGGAGTAGTGACTCCAGCTAACTACAACACCCCAAGCCAAATCGTTATCGGTGGTGAGGTGGCTGCAGTTAATCGCGCAGTTGAACTCTTGCAGGAAGCAGGAGCAAAACGATTGATTCCTTTAAATGTATCGGGTCCTTTCCATACAGCCCTTCTTGAGCCAGCCAGTCAGCAACTAGCTGGAGCTCTTGAGGGAGTGAGTTTCGCTGATTTTACTTGCCCACTAGTCGGCAATACGGAAGCTGCTGTTATGGAAAAAGGTCGAATCAAAGAGCTTTTGACGCGTCAGGTCAAAGAACCTGTTCGTTTTTATGAAAGTATTGCTGTGATGCAGGATGCTGGGGTAACCAACTTTATTGAAATTGGTCCTGGAAAGGTCCTGTCAGGCTTTGTAAAAAAAATCGATAAAACAGCTCAGCTAGCTAACGTTGAAGACCAAGCAAGCTTGGATGCTTTGTTAGGAAACTAATGATCCCTTCTCCCACAAAATACAACAGGAAACAGGAGAAATAGAATGCAACTTACAAACAAAAATGTCTTTGTAACAGGTTCAAGTCGTGGTATCGGACTTGCCATTGCTCACAAATTTGCCCAACTAGGCGCTAATGTAGTTTTGAATAGTCGCGGAGCAATCTCAGAAGAATTGCTGGCTGAGTTTTCAAACTATGGTGTCAAAGTAGTACCGATTTCAGGTGATGTCTCAGACTTTGCAGATGCCAAGCGTATGGTAGATCAAGCGATTGCAGAACTCGGTTCTGTTGATGTCTTGGTCAACAATGCTGGGATTACTCAAGATACGCTTATGCTCAAGATGACCGAAGAAGACTTTGAAAAAGTGATTAAGATCAACTTGACAGGTGCCTTCAACATGACGCAAGCAGTCTTGAAACAGATGATCAAGGCACGTGAAGGTGCGATTATCAACATGTCTAGTGTGGTCGGTTTGATGGGAAATATCGGACAAGCCAACTATGCAGCTTCTAAAGCAGGCTTGATTGGTTTTACCAAGTCAGTTGCACGTGAAGTTGCCAATCGCAACGTACGAGTAAATGCTCTTGCACCAGGGATGATTGAGTCAGATATGACTGCTGTTTTATCTGATAAGGTCAAGGAAGCGACATTGGCCCAAATCCCAATGAAACATTTTGGTCAAGCAGAACATATCGCAGATGCTACAGTGTTCCTGGCTGGACAGGATTATTTGACTGGACAAGTTCTCGCTGTTGATGGCGGACTTAGCATGTAAAAAATAAGGAAAGATATAGGTAAGACAGATGAAACTAAATCGAGTTGTAGTAACAGGTTACGGATTGACCTCTCCTATCGGAAATACTCCGGAAGAATTTTGGAACAGTTTGCAAACTGGGAAGATTGGAATTGGAGAAATCACTAAGTTTGACCACAGCGAATTTGCTGTGCACAATGCGGCAGAAGTTCAAGATTTCCCATTTGATAAATACTTTGTCAAAAAAGATACCAACCGTTTTGACAACTATTCTTTGTATGCCTTGTATGCGGCTCAAGAAGCGGTGACAAATGCAAATCTTGATGTAGAAGCAATCGATAAGGATCGCTTTGGTGTCATCGTGGCTTCTGGTATTGGGGGAATTAAAGAAATCGAAGATCAGGTTATCCGTCTTCATGAAAAAGGTCCAAAACGCGTTAAACCAATGACACTTCCAAAAGCCTTGCCAAATATGGCTTCAGGAAATGTTGCCATGCGTTTCGGAGCAAACGGTATCTGTAAATCAATCAATACAGCCTGTGCCTCATCAAATGATGCCATTGGAGATGCCTTCCGTTCTATCAAGTTTGGTTTCCAAGATGTCATGTTAGTTGGTGGATCAGAATCATCTATCACTCCTTTTGCTATCGCTGGTTTCCAAGCTTTGACCGCCCTATCAACTACAGAGGATCCAACTCGTGCTTCTATCCCATTTGACAAAGACCGTAATGGTTTTGTGATGGGAGAAGGTTCAGGGATGTTGGTTCTTGAAAGCCTTGAACATGCTGAAAAACGTGGTGCAACTATTTTGGCTGAAGTAGTTGGTTATGGAAATACCTGTGATGCTTATCATATGACTTCACCTCATCCAGAAGGTCAAGGAGCGATTAAGGCGATTAAACTAGCTTTGGAAGAAGCAGAAATTTCTCCAGAGCAAGTGGCTTACGTCAACGCCCACGGAACTTCAACTCCTGCTAATGAAAAAGGAGAAAGTGGTGCGATTGTAGCTGTCCTTGGTAAAGAAGTACCTGTATCTTCAACTAAGTCCTTTACAGGACACTTACTTGGCGCTGCAGGGGCAGTAGAAGCCATCGCTACCATTGAAGCCATGCGTCATAACTATGTACCAATGACAGCTGGAACAAGTGAGTTATCAGACTATATCGAAGCGAATGTCGTTTATGGACAAGGCTTGGAGCAAGAAATCCCTTATGCTATTTCAAACACTTTTGGTTTTGGTGGACACAATGCGGTTCTTGCTTTCAAACGTTGGGAGAATAAATAATTATGAATTTAAATGAGATCAAGGACTTGATGGCTCAATTTGACCAATCAAGTTTGAGAGAATTTTCTTATAAAAATGGAACGGACGAATTGCAGTTCAGTAAGAATGAAGCAAGAATGGTTTCTGAAGCACCAGCTCAAGTTGCTCCAGCGCCAGCTGCAGTGGCTCCTAGTCCAGTAGTTTCGGCCCCTTCAACTCCAGTAGAGAGTGCAGTGGAAGAAGCTCCAGCACCAGCTGAAACGACGGTTGCTCCGGAGGGTGATGTCGTTGAGAGCCCACTTGTAGGGGTGGCTTACTTGGCCGCTGGACCAGATAAACCTGCCTTTGTCACAGTTGGAGACAGTGTTAAAAAAGGTCAGACTTTGGTGATCATTGAAGCCATGAAAGTCATGAATGAAATCCCTGCACCTAAGGATGGTGTGGTGACAGAAATTCTCGTTTCAAATGAAGAAATGGTTGAGTTCGGTAAAGGATTGGTACGCATCAAATGATCGATATTCAAGGAATCAAAGAAGCTCTACCCCATCGCTACCCCATGCTCCTAGTGGATCGTGTCTTGGAAGTGAGCGAGGATACCATTGTTGCCATTAAAAATGTCACCATCAACGAACCTTTCTTTAATGGTCATTTTCCTCAATACCCAGTCATGCCAGGTGTTCTTATCATGGAGGCCTTGGCTCAGACTGCTGGTGTCTTGGAATTGTCCAAACCTGAAAATAAAGGGAAACTGGTCTTCTATGCTGGCATGGACAAGGTTAAGTTCAAGAAGCAAGTTGTACCAGGTGATCAATTAGTCATGACGGCTACTTTTGTCAAACGTCGTGGTACGATTGCCGTGGTTGAAGCAAAGGCTGAAGTAGATGGTAAGCTTGCAGCGAGTGGTACTCTTACCTTTGCAATTGGAAACTAAGGAGGATCTCCATGTTTCGTAAAATTTTGATTGCCAACCGTGGTGAGATTGCGGTTCGCATTATTCGAGCTGCGCGTGAATTGGGCATTGCAACCGTGGCAGTTTATTCAACTGCTGATAAGGAAGCTCTTCACACACTCCTAGCGGATGAAGCTATCTGTATCGGACCTGGTAAGGCAACAGAGTCTTATCTCAATATCAATGCAATTTTGTCTGCTGCGGTCTTGACAGAAGCAGAAGCCATCCATCCAGGCTTTGGTTTTCTTAGCGAAAACTCCAAGTTTGCCACTATGTGTGATGAAGTGGGGATTAAGTTTATTGGCCCTTCTGGCGCTGTAATGGATACCATGGGAGATAAGATCAATGCGCGTGAGCAAATGATCAAGGCTGGGGTTCCAGTTATCCCAGGATCTGATGGTGAAGTTCACACGGCTGAAGAGGCCCTTGCAGTTGCAGAAAAAATTGGCTATCCAGTCATGCTTAAGGCATCGGCAGGTGGTGGTGGAAAGGGAATTCGTAAGGTTGAAAAGGCAGAAGACTTGGTCGCAGCCTTTGAAACAGCATCCAGTGAAGCCAAGGCCAATTTTGGAAATGGCGCTATGTATCTTGAGCGTGTGATTTATCCAGCTCGCCATATCGAAGTTCAGATTCTTGCGGACCAAGAGGGTCATGTTGTCCATCTTGGTGAACGGGATTGTTCACTCCAACGGAATAACCAAAAGGTCTTAGAAGAAAGCCCATCCATTGCGATTGGCAAAACCCTTCGTCATGAAATTGGTGCTGCAGCCGTTCGTGCAGCAGAGTCTGTAGGCTATGAAAATGCAGGGACGATTGAATTTCTACTCGATGAAGCGAGTGGCAATTTCTACTTCATGGAAATGAATACTCGAGTGCAAGTTTTGATATTGTGAAGGAACAGATTCGCATTGCTGCCGGGCAACCTTTACCTTTCAAACAAGAAGATATTGTCCTACGAGGTCACGCTATCGAGTGCCGGATCAATGCGGAAAATCCAGCATTTAACTTTGCTCCAAGCCCAGGGAAAATTACCAATCTCTATCTACCAAGTGGTGGAGTTGGCTTGCGCGTGGATTCAGCAGTTTATCCAGGTTATACCATTCCCCCTTACTATGATAGTATGATTGCCAAAATCATTGTTCATGGGGAGAATCGCTTTGATGCTCTTATGAAGATGCAACGGGCACTTTATGAACTTGATATTGAAGGAGTGCAAACCAATGCAGACTTCCAGTTGGATCTGATTTCAGACCGCCGAGTTATCGCTGGTGACTACGATACTTCCTTCTTGATGGAAACTTTCTTGCCAAAATACCAAGAAAAAGAATAGACTTTCAAACAGTATGAGAACTAAAAGGGGGAGTTATGGCTCTATTTAGTAAAAAGGATAAGTATATTCGGATCAATCCTAACCGTTCCGTAAGGCAGAAACCACAAGCCAAGCCTGAGGTTCCGGATGAACTCTTTTCCCAGTGTCCTGGTTGTAAACACACCATTTACCAAAAGGATCTTGGGAGCGAACGAATTTGTCCCCATTGTAGCTATACTTTCCGTATTTCAGCTCAGGAACGCTTGGATTTGACGATTGATTCTGGTAGCCTTGTGGAGATGTTTACAGGTATTGAAACTCAAGATCCATTAAACTTTCCTGGCTACCAGAAAAAACTGGCTACTATGCGTGAAAAGACAGGTTTGGATGAAGCCGTACTAACTGGTACAGCTAGCATCAAGGGACAAAAAGTTGCCCTTGGGATCATGGATTCAAACTTTATCATGGCTTCTATGGGAACCGTTGTGGGTGAAAAAATCACGCGCTTGTTTGAGTATGCAACGGTAGAAAACTTGCCAGTCGTTCTCTTCACAGCTTCTGGTGGAGCCCGTATGCAAGAAGGAATCATGAGCCTGATGCAGATGGCTAAAATTTCTGCGGCAGTTCAACGTCATTCCAAGGCAGGACTTTTTTACCTCACTATTTTAACCGATCCGACAACAGGTGGAGTGACCGCTTCTTTTGCTATGGAAGGTGATATTATCCTAGCGGAACCCCAAAGTTTAGTTGGTTTTGCTGGGCGTCGTGTTATCGAAAATACAGTTCGTGAGACCTTGCCGGATGACTTCCAAAAGGCAGAATTTTTGCTTGAACATGGATTTGTTGATGCAATTGTCAAACGGAGAGAATTGCCTGAAACAATTGCTAAATTAGTGAGATTGCATGGAGGAAGTCGCGGATGAATATTGCAAAAATAGTCAGAGAGGCACGCGAGCAGAGTCGCTTGACTGCACTTGATTTTGCCAATGGAATCTTTGACGAGTTTATCGAATTGCATGGAGATCGCTCTTTCCGTGATGATGGTGCGGTCATCGGTGGAATTGGTTGGTTAGGTGAACAGGCAGTAACTGTCCTTGGTATCCAAAAGGGAAAGAGTCTTCATGATAACCTCAAACGAAATTTTGGGCAACCACATCCGGAAGGCTATCGTAAGGCTCTTCGCCTGATGAAACAGGCAGAAAAGTTTGGCCGTCCAGTTGTGACCTTTATCAATACGGCGGGTGCTTACCCAGGTGTTGGAGCCGAGGAACGTGGACAAGGTGAAGCAATTGCTCGAAACCTGATGGAAATGAGTGACCTCAAGGTTCCAATCATCGCGATTATTATCGGTGAAGGTGGATCTGGTGGGGCCCTAGCTCTAGCCGTAGCTAACCGTGTCTGGATGTTAGAAAACTCAATCTACGCAGTACTTAGCCCGGAAGGATTTGCCTCTATCCTTTGGAAGGATGGAAGTCGTGCTATGGAAGCGGCGGAGCTGATGAAAATCACTTCACACGAACTTCTAGAAATGGGAATCGTAGACAAGGTAATCTCAGAGGCAGGACTGTCAAGTAAAGAACTGCTAGATTGCGTTAAAAATGAATTGCGTGCAGAACTAGATAGGTTGAAAGAACTACCACTCGACCAACTTATCGAAGAACGTTACCAACGCTTTAGAAAATACTAAGAAAATTTAAAAGCTAGAACATTTTGTTCTAGCTATTTTGATAATAGACCATGGATAAACATGAATACTCTAGATAAATAAGAAAAACAATCAATGGTCTATCCTCTATAGAGCCCTAATAGAGAGTTTACCGTTAGGAGAGAAAGAATGAAAAAGACAATACATTTAGGAATCTGTATGATTTTAATGTTCCTGTACATTTATTTAACGCCATTAGGAGCCATAACTCTAGCTAGGATCTTTGGTTTAGGAATGGACAGCTATATAATCTTCCTAGTTGGAGAAGTGTTACTTATTTTCTTTTTATTCGTTTTGTGGTTGAAAAAGAAGAAGATGCTCTTTATCTTCGAGAAAAAGAGTTGGCGCTGGTCTTATCTCGCTTTCTTAGTGGCTTGTTTTCTTATCTATTCTTTTTTAAATGGATTTAGAATGCAGAATATTCGATTAATTAACCATAGCTTTATTTTCCAAGACCTTCTTTCAGAACTTTACTCAAACGGAAGAGAAACGACTCTATCAAGTCTTATATTTTTAATCTTTAACATTTCGATTGTACCTGTTGTTGAGGAGACAATCTATAGGGGTTATTTTATGAATACCTTCTTTCCGAAGTCGGAATTTTATTTGGATGTATTCTTGTCTTCTTTCATCTTTGGGCTCAGTCACTTGGTTCTATCTCATCGTGACCCCATCAGTCTCATCATTTATAGTATTCTTGGTCTTCTATTTGCAGTTGCTTATCGAGTTACGGGTAGTCTTCGATTTACCATTGTTTGTCATAGTTTCTATAATGCGATTCCCTATGCTCCGTCGATCTTATTTTATATCTATTATTTGATTTTTAGATAGTGGTAGGCAAAGAAAAAAGTGTTTGATAATTGTCAAACACTTTTTCTATTTACTGTTCTTCTGTTACAAACTGGCTGAGCAGTCCGTTGATAAAACGGGCAGATTTTTGATCTGAGAAGTCCTTTGCAAGCTCGATAGCTTCATTAACCGCAACCAGCTGTGGGGTGTCAAATGAAGTGATTTCAAAGACTCCCAAGCGAAGGAGGTTTCTCTCCACGAGAGTTAAACGCTCGATGGTCCAACCTGCTTTTAAATGCTGAGTGATTTGATTGTCTAGTTCTTCCTTTTTAGCTTGAACACCAGAAACTAGCTCTGTCAAAAAGGCTGGAAGTTGCACATCCGTATCTTCACGATCATGAGTATAGGCGAAACGACAAGCAGTTTCGACGTCCGTACCGAATTCAAGGCTCATAAGAGCTTGAAAAGCGCATTTACGGAGTTGGCGTCTAGATTCTAATAGTGGACTAGTCATTGAGGAAGTCCTCGTCAAATAGATCTTTCAATTCTGGTTTTGGTGTTTTATCTGGAACGATACCTGCAACGTGGATATTGATAGCAGCGAGTTCAACATCAGCCATATTGCGGACTGCATCTTTAACAGCTTTCTGGATCGCAACCGCTACCTTAGGAACTTTTACTCCGTACTCAAGGTAGAGATAGATATCTGCTGTGAGTTCTTCGTCCACGTTTTTTAGATAAACACCACGGCCGAGAGAAAGCTTTGAAAGGGTGTCAGATACTGATTTGTTTGAAAAAGAGTGAACACCCTTTACTTTTGCAGTAGCAATAGCAATGATTTTTTCAAGTACACGTGGGGCGATAACGATTTCGCCAAGTTGTTCTTCAATTCCCATAGAATGACCTCTTTCTAGAGATTAGGCACGAGAAACGTAAGTTCCTTCAGCAGTGTTGATAACGAGTTTTTGTCCTGCTTCGATGAAGTCTGGAACGTTTACGACAAGTCCAGTTTCCATCGTTGCTGGTTTACCAGAACCTGTAACAGTAGCACCTTTGATAGATGGTTGAGTTTCTGCAACTGTCAATTCAACAGTAGTAGGAACGGTGACACCAATCACTTCAGTTCCGTAGAATTGGATCTTCACATCTGAGTTTTCAAGGATGTAAAGCAATTCGTTTTCAACGTTGACTACAGGGATTTCGTATTGGTCGTAAGTTTCTGTATTCATGAAGTAGGCTGTGTCATCCATTTTGTACAAGTATTGAGCTGGGACAGTCTCGATGATAGCTTGTTCAAATTTTTCCTCTGGACGGTAGCTTGTGTCAAATGTAGAACCAGTACGGACATCACGTAATTTCATACGCATGATTGTGTTTCCTTTACCTGGTTTGTGGTGGCTAGCTTCCAAAACGCGGATCAATTTTCCGTCAGCTGTTTCAAAGGTCATACCAGCCTTTAATTTACTTGCTTCAATCATGTTTTTACCTCTTTAATAAATAATTTACTCTTTATTGTACCATAAAAGACAACATTACTCAAATGTCAGAAGGAGCTTAATTAGTTGACTGGTACGATATTTCCATCTTCGTCTTTAGTAACGAGAACGTATTTTCCATCGACTTCGATGTAAAAATTCTTGCTGGCAGTTTGCCCAGTGTTTTGAGCCGGTGCTTGATTTTGAACTTGTTGGCTTAGTTGACCACCGAGAGTTTGGCCAAGATTCATGCCCATAAACATGTTCATCCCATTGCCATTCCCTTCGTTTGCAGCTGCAGCAATAAGCGCTTCGTTGCGAGCACGGCGTTCTTCGATTTCAATCGTGTTGTACTTCATTGCCACCAGCTCGCTATCAAGCTTGCGAACGATATCAAGACTTTCTTGGTCGTAGCTGAGGTCCTCAAGCAAGATGTTGGTTGCTTCAATCCCGTAGAGACCTGTCCAAACCTTGTTGACCTCTTGTTTAGCGAGTTCGTTAAAGGTGTCTTGGTTGGCATTGAGGCTATAGATATCAACCTTGTTTTCGTTGGTATATTTGGCAATGGCAATCGCGATTTTTGGTGCGATATTTTGACGGAGCGTTCCTTGAGCTACATCTTGGAGAGTAAATGGCTGTCCGTCAGTAATTTGACGGCTAACAGAACTTACGTAGAAGAGGACTGGGTCTGCTATTTTTACATCAAACAAGCCATAGAAACGGATGTTAAGCAGTTGTTGGTAACGTTCGCTGAAGTATTCGACCGCGTTTTGTGTGCCGAACTTATTACCTGCGATGGGTTGCATGCGGATAAAGATAATTTCCTGTTGGGTGATGACTTGTCCACCGAAAGAGAAACGGTTTTTAAAGTTTTCCCAAGTGCCTTTTAAACCACCTTTTTCAAGGAGCCAGGCGTTATCACCAGCTTGCCATTCGTGGCTACCAGCTTCGAGGACTTCACCAAGGAAGGTACCGTTGTTTACCAAAACAGCGGTATAACCTTGAGGAACGATAACCACACTGCCATCTGACAAAAGTCCAGTATTTTGATTGCTGTGACGAGAACGTCCATCTGGGTCTTTTGTGAGTAATTGACCTTTGACGGCCAAGGCGTCGCCAGAGACATTATCTGGAAGGACAATGGCTTCCTTGAATTTACTATCATTAAAACTATTTAAGCCTGCTGATAAGGCTGCACGTATAAATCCCATAATTCCTCCTAATTATAAAGCTCGTCTTCATCCACAACATCATAGGTATCGAGTACCCATTGGTTTGGACTGCGAGAGAGATTGGCACCACAGTAGTCGCACTCGCTAACTGCAGAGATTTTCAATGGGGCGCCACAGTTTGGACAGTGGTCGCTCACAACTTCGTCTGGATTGACTGCTTGCGTTTGGCTACCGTGTTGACGGATAAAGTTCAATTGATACACGGTGAAGAGATCTTTTTTAGGGTCTCCTTCAAGAACACGGCGAGTCTCATCGTCAATGACATAGTCACGCAAGGTAGATGACAGGATCACCACTAAGGTGTCGTTTCCGTCAGGATTTTCAATGAACTTCTTGATGCGAACATTTTCGATACAAACTTTCTCTAAAACATTGGTTGTTTTAGCTCGAATATGGTCCTCAAGTTGGGTACTGTGTTGAGAGTAGAGACTGGTACTTTCCAAAGCGCGGACAGAGTTCCAATTTTTCTCAGTCCAGGCAACCTGCAATTTAAGGTAGACTTCCTTAACCCAAGATGTGAAGGCTTCCGCGTCAAAGTTTGGATCCCCATATTTCACACGACTAATGGCCAGTGTGTTATGTTCAACTCGACGATGGAGCGTTTGAGAATCATTACTAGTGTAGGTTGAACTCGAATCTCCAGACTTATTCTGCAAGGATTTGACGATAACAACTAGTATGATTCCTCCGACTAATATGAACATAAATCCTAGATAGGGAGAGCTAGCAGAACTGTCAGAGGATGATCCATATCCAGAGCGGTAGTAGTGGTAGGATGAGCCACCAGAACGACTTCCACCTCCACTTGAGCGGCTACTACTTCTGGAGCTACTGCGGCTGCTCCCTCCACTTCTGGAATGTCCGACACCCGCATCAACGATTTGAGGCACGGATAGAAAAACAAGTAATAAACAGGTCATTAAAAGAGCGTAAAACTTTTTCATGTGTCCCCTAACTATATGATTGAAAAGGTAGAATTCTGAATTCGAATGATTATTAAACTATTTAATAACCTTTAAAAATAATCTGATATATACTAGGCGTTATTTACTAGCATTTAGCTTCTTTATGGAATGGCGTTCGATGAGCCATCCCACAATCCATCCTATTGCTAGCAAGTAATTTTCAAAAGCACCGATAGCATTTACAGGAGAGTGATACTCCATATAATTGAGTAAGTGATTTGTTCCTATTCCAATTCCGCCAATAATGAGAGCAAGAAGTGCGATTCGTAGATAGAACCAATCGTATTTAATATTGATAGCGAGAATAATAATCAATACAGCTAAATTCCATATTCCAATTTCTCGTTGCCAACCAGCAGATATTCCGTACCCGGAGTGGCTTCCCATGTACGATGGAAAGAAAATTTGTAGTATAGAAGCGCCTAACATAGCGATGATGACTAAGACAAATAGCAATCGTAAAAATTTGTTCATTTATTCTCCTTGTCTCATTCTCGTCTTAAAAGTAGAAAAAAGTGTATAAAGAGTAAATTACTCACTTTCTTTCAACTTCGCCAACTCTTGTGCAAGCAGTTTAAGGGCAACTTGTGGGTTGGCTTGGCCTTTAGTTGCCTTCATAAGGAATCCTGTGAAGGCCTTGTCAGCGTTGCGTTTGCCTGATTTGAAGTCGGCAACGGCAGCTTCGTTATCCGCAAAGACTTGGTGGATGATTGGAATCAAAACATCAGGATCTGAGATTTGCACCATACCTGCTTTTTCCACGTATTCACGCGCTCCACCGCCGTTTTTAGCTAGGTGGACAAAGACTTTCTTGGCAATCTTGGAAGAGATAGTACCGTCTTCGATGATGGCAATCATTTCTACCAAGTTTTCTGGTGTTAATTCGATTTGTTCAAGTGTCTTGCCTTCAGCGTTCAAGAACTGAGCAACTTCACCTTGGAGCCAGTTAGAGACTTGTTTGGCATCGCCACCGAGGGCAACAGCTTTCTCAAAGAAGTCAGAAGTGACTTTGTTTGCCGTCAACTGGCTAGCGTCATAGTCTGACAAACCAAGGTCAGATATGTAGCGCGCACGGCGTTCTTTTGGAAATTCTGGCAATTCAGTACGCATTTCCTCAATCCACTCATCTGAGATTTCAAAAAGTGGTAGGTCTGGTTCTGGGAAGTAGCGGTAATCTGCAGCACCTTCTTTGACACGCATGAGGATGGTTGCCTTGTTAGCTTCATCGTAACGGCGTGTTTCTTGGAGAATTTGACCACCTGAACGAAGGATTTCAGCTTGGCGTTGGACTTCGTATTCGAGACCTTTGCGAACATTTGAGAAGGAGTTGAGGTTTTTCAACTCCGTCTTGGTACCGAATTTTTCTTGACCATAAGGGCGAAGGGAGATGTTAGCATCCACACGCATCGAACCTTCTTCCATCTTAACGTCAGAAATACCAGCGTACTGGATGACTTCCTTGAGGGCAGTTAGATAAGCATAGGCTTCTTCTGGCGAGCGCATGTCAGCCTCAGATACAATCTCAATCAATGGTACCCCTTGGCGGTTGAGGTCAACATAAGAGTAACCATCTGTACCGTGGGTGTTTTTACCAGCATCTTCCTCTAGGTGAGCACGTTCGATACCGATTTTCTTAGTCGTACCGTCTTCTAGCTCCACTTCAATCCAGCCGTTGTAGCCGATTGGCTCATCAAATTGAGAAATTTGGTAGGCTTTTGGATTATCAGGATAGAAGTAGTTCTTGCGGTCAAAATGCATCTTTTTGTGGATGTCCATGTTGAGGGCAAGAGCAGCCTTGATACCAGCATCGACAACCCCTTTATTGAGAACCGGAAGTACTCCTGGGAAAGACCAGTCAATCACGTTAGTGTTGGCATTTTGGTCATTTCCAAAGTGAGCAGAAGTAGGTGAGAAGATTTTTGAATTGGTGTTGAGCTCTACGTGGACTTCAAGTCCAATGACTGTTTCAAAGTTCATTAGTTGTCACCTCCAAAAATCACGGGTTGTTGTTTGTGGTAGTCTGTTGTTGCTTCAAAGGCAGCAGCAGCTTGGTAAATGGTTTCCTCAGAGTATTTAGGACCGATCAATTGGAGACCGACTGGTAGACCTTGAGCAAATCCAGCAGGAATCGAAATTCCTGGAAGACCAGCTAAGTTGACTGGGATGGTCAAAAGGTCAGCCAAGTACATGGCAACGGGGTCATGGTTGAGGGAGTCCAAGTCATAGGCAACGCTTGGAGCAGTTGGTCCCAAAATCAAGTCGTAATCCGCAAAGACGTTTTCGAAATCTTGAATGATGAGGGTACGGACCTGACCAGCCTTCTTGTAATAGGCATCATAGTAACCTGATGAAAGGCTAAATGTTCCAAGCATGATACGGCGTTTCACCTCTTCACCGAAACCTTGGCTACGGCTGTTTACATAGATTTCATCAAGGTTGCTTGCATCTTCTGCGCGGTAGCCGTAACGGATACCGTCAAAGCGTTGCAAGTTTGATGAGGCTTCTGATGAAGCGATAATGTAGTAAACGGCAACACCGTATTTAGAGTGAGGAAGGCTGACTTCTTCGACGATAGCACCAAGTTTTTCAAAGTGTTTGGCTGCATTTAGAATGGTTTCCTTAACCTCTGGGTCAATCCCTTCACCAAGGTATTCCTTAGGCAAAGCAATTTTCATTCCTTTGATGTCTTGACCAATTTTTGAAGTAAAGTCGGCAATGCGGACAGGAGCAGAAGTAGAATCTTTGACATCTTCGCTGGCAATAGCGTTGAGCAAGAGAGCATTTTCCTTAACAGTAGGTGCAAAAGGTCCGATTTGATCTAGAGAGCTACCAAAGGCAATGAGACCGAAACGAGAAACCGTTCCGTAGGTTGGTTTGAGACCAACAATCCCGTTGAAGGCGGCAGGTTGGCGGATGGAACCACCAGTATCAGAACCGAGTGACAAGCGGACTTGCCCTGACGCTACAGCTGCAGCAGAACCACTTGATGAACCACCAGGAACCTTGCTGTGGTCCCAAGCATTTTTAGTGGCACCGTAATGAGAAGTCTCACCAGAACCACCCATGGCAAACTCGTCCATGTTGGTCTTTCCGACAACAATCATGCCCTTGGCTTTTGCATTGGCAACGGCTGTCGCATCAAAGATAGGCTCGTAGTTGTAGAGCATTTTTGAGGCTGCAGTTGTGAGGATACTGTCTGTAGAGATATTATCCTTAACTGCCAGTGGAATTCCTGAAAGGACATTGTCCGCGTCAATTCCAGCTTCATCAATAGCCTTAGCTTGAGCAAGGGCTTGTTCTTCAGCGATGGTAACAAAAGCGTTAATAGCTGTCTCGCGAGACTTGATATCTTCAAGCGTGGCTTGGGTCAATTCAGTTGCTGAAATCTCCTTAGAGACAAGGAGATTGTGCAAGTCTTCAATAGTTTTGTTATTAAAAGTCATTAGGCATCTCCTCCATCATCTAGGATAGCTGGTACCTTGATATAGTAGTTGTCTTTTTCAGGTACGTTTTTAAACAAGCGGTCACGGTCTGTTCCTTCTTCAGCCACATCAGGGCGGAGTACGGTCTTACGGTCAGCCATGGTCGTAGTAGGTGCGACACCAGTTGTGTCGACTTCGCCCAGCAACTCAACCATATCTACAATCTTAGACAGGGTGGTCGCAAAAGCAGCAGTTTCTTCTTCAGAGAATCTTAATTTTGAAAGATTGGCAACGTGCGTTACCTCTTCTTGCGTAATTTTCATCTTGCATCCTTTCGTGAAATGATGATTTTTAGTCTGTTCTATTTTACCATATTTTCCTATAAATAAGGGAGCCAAACTGAAAAGAAATAGAAATTGAAAAATCGCTTTTAATTCGCTATAATGGTTAAACTAGAGAATAGAAAAAATAAGAGTTAGGATAGAAATATGTTCCATCAATTTATCACCAGATCTCAGACGGTTCCTCCTCCCATTTCCCTCTTTTGGTATGGGATTATGATGCTTACTTTAGTGCTTTGTATTTATGGAGCGCTTGTTTATCACAAAAATCCGAAATTTGTCCGCTTGTTTAAGGGGATTCAGATCCTCCAGTTACTAGCCCTATATAGTTGGTATGTTGGCTTTGGGATTCCATTTTCTAATAGCCTTCCATTTTACCATTGCCGTTTGGCTATGTTTGCGGTGGTTTTCTTGCCTGATAAATGGCGGAGCAAGCAATATTTTGCCCTCTTAGGAGCAAGTGGAGCGATATTTGCTTTGGTTTACCCGGTTTTTGACCCCTATGATTTCCCCCATATCACCAGTTTTTCATTTTTGATTGGGCACTATGCCCTTCTAGTGAATTCCTTGATTTACTTGATGAATCACTATGACAAGACCTTGCTCAAGAAATATATGATTGTAGCCTATACCTTTATTCTCAATCTCTTTCTAGTTGGGGTTAATCAGGTGACGGGTGGAAATTATGGTTTGTTAAACAAGACACCTTTTATTCCAGATGCGCCCTTGTGGTTAAAGTATCTTCTTGTGTCCGTCATCCTCTCACTGGCTCTGGTTCTTTTTGATATCTTGTTCAAGAAACGGTGGAAAAAGAGAAATCAGGTGAAATCTGTGCTCTAGCTCGCCTTTTCATCGGATGAGCAATTGAAAAACTCCCCAAAATCCGCTATAATGGAGAGTTGAAAGGAATGGTAAAATCCAATGTAAACATCATTCTTAGCTACTGAAACAACTAAAAATAGAAAATCAAAGAAAGAGAACTTATGACTATTCAAGAAGAAATTAAGAAACGCCGTACCTTTGCCATCATCTCCCACCCGGATGCCGGGAAAACAACTATTACTGAGCAGTTGCTCTATTTTGGAGGCGAGATTCGTGAGGCTGGTACGGTTAAAGGAAAGAAAACAGGGACTTTTGCCAAGTCTGACTGGATGGATATTGAGAAACAACGTGGGATTTCGGTCACTTCATCTGTTATGCAGTTTGACTACGATGGCAAGCGCGTCAATATCCTAGACACACCAGGGCACGAGGACTTCTCAGAAGATACCTATCGTACTTTGATGGCGGTGGATGCTGCGGTCATGGTCGTGGACTCTGCCAAGGGTATCGAGGCCCAAACCAAGAAATTGTTTGAGGTTGTGAAGCACCGTGGCATTCCAGTCTTTACCTTTATGAACAAGCTGGACCGTGACGGTCGTGAGCCACTGGACCTCTTGCAAGAACTAGAAGAAGTCCTTGGCATTGCGAGTTATCCAATGAACTGGCCAATCGGGATGGGGAAAGCCTTCGAAGGATTGTATGACCTCTATAACCAACGCTTGGAGCTCTATAAAGGGGATGAACGTTTTGCCAGTCTGGAAGAAGGGGATAAGCTCTTTGGAAGCAATCCTTTCTACGCTCAGGTTAAGGACGATATCGAACTGTTGCAAGAAGCAGGAAATGAATTTTCAGAAGAAGCTATTCTTGCAGGAGAACTGACTCCGGTCTTCTTTGGTTCAGCCCTCACTAACTTTGGGGTGCAGACCTTCCTTGAGACCTTCCTTAAGTTTGCTCCAGAACCACATGGCCACAAGAAAACAGATGGCGAAATTGTGGATCCTTATGACAAGGATTTCTCAGGATTTGTCTTTAAAATCCAAGCCAACATGGACCCTCGTCACCGGGACCGTATTGCCTTTGTTCGTATCGTATCAGGTGAATTTGATCGTGGAATGAGTGTCAATCTGCCTCGTACTGGTAAGACTGCCAAACTATCTAATGTCACTCAGTTTATGGCCGAAAGTCGTGAAAATGTGACCAATGCTGTTGCAGGTGATATTATCGGGGTTTACGATACTGGTACTTATCAAGTTGGAGACACTTTGACAGTTGGAAAAAACAAGTTTGAATTTGAACCACTGCCAACCTTTACTCCTGAGATTTTCATGAAAGTTTCTGCTAAGAACGTCATGAAACAAAAATCCTTCCACAAGGGGATCGAGCAGTTGGTACAAGAGGGTGCCATTCAGCTTTATAAGAATTACCAAACAGGCGAGTATATGCTAGGCGCTGTTGGTCAACTCCAGTTTGAAGTCTTTAAGCACCGTATGGAAGGCGAGTACAATGCCGAAGTGGTCATGAGCCCAATGGGTAAAAAGACCGTTCGCTGGATCAAGCCAGAGGACCTAGACGAGCGCATGTCATCAAGCCGCAATATCTTGGCCAAAGACCGTTTTGACCAACCAGTCTTTCTCTTTGAAAATGACTTTGCCCTTCGCTGGTTTGCGAACAAGTATCCAGACGTAGAGTTGGAGGAAAAAATGTAACTCAGCACCAACAATTGGAACTAAAGTTCCTAATTGTTGGACGCTAGTCGCTATTTGGCGAACTAGCTAACTGCCTTACTAACTACGTTTGGCAAATAGAATCGATTTGCCAAACTCCGTGTCGTAGTGTAAAATCGGCTTACCTAAACGCTTCACTAGGAATAATCCACGAATATTATAGCTTCGTGGATTTTTCCGTCGTAACCACGTTTTACAAATGAAATCGATTTGTAAAACTTAGTGTCGTAGATTACGGCCATTAATTAGTATGGCATTTTGCTTAAATACGTCGTAAGAAAAGTCCGCGAATGCTTTCGATTCGTGGAGTTTTTTGTTGGAAAGGATAGAAAGTTGCTATACCTAGAGATATGATTGGTCTATTTTACTGTTTTATTGAGGCAATTTTGCCCTATTTGAGCAAATTTTATAAGAGTAAGTTGGTTTCTGTTCTTTATGGTATACTAGAGATACAGATAAAATGTGAATACACCAAACCGGAGGAACATATGGAAAAACAGATTAATGAGAAAATTATCGAAATCGTGCATCAAGCCAACGATATGATTCCAGTTGAGTGGGATGACTTGTATATTGTAACCGAGATGGACAAGACATATAGTGGTGAAGCCTATTTCTATTTTAAGTATAAAAATCACTATCATTACCATCTGGAAATGTCAGAAGATTTTGGCCTATCGATGATGGATATTCTAAGCGAAAACAAGGTTTTATTTAAAAAATCAGAAGATCTGAAAAGAGTGTTTATTGAAAATAATTTGGCAGATTGGTACATTTGTATCATCCATTTAGATGATAACAACAAGCTTTCAGTCGACTATGACTATGCTCCATGGAATAAAAGTAATTTTGGACCAACTGCTCAAATGAACTTTTTCAGATATCAATTTTTAGGATTTGAACCAAGAAACGAAAAAGAACAAGAACAGTTCAAGGCTATGGAAGCCTTCCAGCAGGAACATAATGGAAAATAGTTTGCTTGGATAAGAGGAATAAGACCAGATTAGTGAGGAAATTCAATGGTTAAATTTTCAAAAATAGATAAACAACTAAAAAAAGAATTGAAAAAAGTTCAGCGCAATGCAGCAAAAAAATTACAGTTAAAGTCTCGAGATTGGGCCTATTTCAACAAAGTGGGAGACTATTTGGTTTCGTATATGATTGATATTAAATTTCCAGATAATAAGTTTCGTCTAATTATTCGCACGGATATCAAACCATATATTTTGGATGATATTTTTTGGGAAGTTTTTGATATGGCGAGTAATTCGCAGGAACCAATGAGTCTTCGAGCTGTTGGAGCTTTCACAGTTGATTCCTTATCCTTACCAACCAAAATAAATGAAGAAGACTGGACGATGGAGGACCTTGACTTAGAAAAAGTCGAAGCTAGGGTTTTCGAGGTGCTCTCAGAAGTGCATGAAGAAGTTCTTAAACGTATCAATGGGTTCGACAGTTTTGAAGATTTTTATAACTATGCTGTTGAGAATTCATCAAATCCTGCTCGATATGATTTGATGGGGATGCTATTAATGATCCATCGCGAGAAATATCAAGAGGCACTCCAAATGGCAGAAGATTTGATCGCAAAGCGTAAATTCGGAGGTTTCCAAAATAAGAATAAATGGATCAATGAATACATTGTGGATTATTGTAAAGAAAAACTCAAGGCAGATTAGGAAGTCTTGTGTTTAAATGTATAATCCAAATCGGAGGATAAAATGGAAAAACAGATTAATGAGAAGATGACCGAGATTATATATAAAGTAAATGATATGATTCCAGTTGAGTGGGATGATCTTTATATTAATTTTGAAGTGGATAAGACGCTTAGTGGTGGCGTGATATTTTTCTTTAAATATAAAGGAGAATATCATTATTACATGGATATTCCATCTTTATATGGTATCCCTAAGACAGAATTCAGAATAGAATACATAAATCTTTTTGCTTTGGGTGAAGACATGAAGAAAATATTCAATGAGCACGGTCTCGCAGAGTGGTCTGCTTTTACAATCAAAGTGGATGAACAGAATAAAACCTCTTTGGATTTTGACTATGCACCATGGAATGAAAGTAAATTTGGACCAACGGATAGAATAGAATTTTTTGAATACAAATACCTCGGCAAGCAACCAGCTAACGAAAAAGAACTAGAACAGTTCAAGGCTATGGAAGCTTTCCAAAGAGAGCATAATCAAAAGTAGAGTAAGCTTGATTACATTTTGAAGAATACGATTTTTGAGTATTGCTGTTATCGTGAAATGGAGGATAATATGTTAGAAAACTTTGTTAAAGTGGCAGATATGCCCCAAGAAGTGATTGAAAAATACAAGGATCAAGTTCCTGCTGAGTTGCTACAGATTTGGCAGGAGGATGGTCTGGGAACCTTTTTAGATGGTTATCTAAAAGTCATCAATCCAGATGACTATCTTGAACTTCTCCAAGATAGTTATTTCAGAGGAGATGTCGCTTTTCCTATGTTCGTAACAGCATTTGGAGATATTATTACTTGGGAAGAGAATGCCTATGTAGGAATTGTCCAATACAATATTCAGGATTTAGATATTATGATTAAGCGTATGGATCGTTTCATAGAGTATGTTGATGATGAAGATTTCAAAGATGATTATTTTGATATCCCACTCTATAAAAAAGCTGTTGCCAAACATGGTCAATTAGCCTACGATGAGTGTTTCGGTTTCGTTCCACTTTTGGCATTAGGAGGCTTTAAAGATGTAGACCACATGGATAAGGTAAAAGTCTTGGAGCACATTTACCTCATGTACCAGCTTACAGGCGGTGTGATGGACGATTAGGAGTTGCTATTTCTTTTTTGAGAACAGTACGAGAGGATGAACTTTCCTTCCAAATGCAAAACACAAGAACCTCAGAGGAATTCTCTGAGGTTCTTTGCGTTTTAGTTTCCATATTTCTGATAAAAATCGACCTTAACCTGGATAAAGGTTTCGGCTTCGCGTAGTAGTTGCAGGAGGGTGGCACGGGTTTCAAACTCCTCACGTGTTTTCGGGAGACTCCGATTGCGGAAGACTTGCAGATAGCGTTCGATGTCATCAAGTAAGTCATGAGCAGGATTGGTCTGGCTTAGCTGGGCAGCAATCTTTGAAAAGAGCTGGGCCAAGATCAAACTCTCACTTGCGGCCAGATGACAGGTATTGATCTGCTGGGCCATATTTCGCAGGATGCGACTTTGTCGCTGTCTCATCTCAAAGTAGTGGATGTGGTAGTCCGTCTGGTGAAAGAGATGGTCCGAGTGATCCAAATAAACCAGTTTGAGAGCTTCCTCAAGAAGACTATCTAATTCGTCAACGAGTTGGGCTTGATTGCGTCCGTCTCCTCTTGACAGATAGTATTTAAAACGAAGCAGGATGTCTTTTAACTTTTCTTCGACCTGAAGGTGGTAGCTTTGGATGGCTTTCTCACGAGAGGGCATATAAAGGTTGACCAATAGAGCAAAGCTTGTCCCGATGAGAAAGAGGAGTACTTCATTAAGCAAGAGTTCTGGAGAGGTAGACTCCTGTACCAAGAGATGACCGACCAAGACACTGCTAGGGGTGATGCCGATTTCCCAGCCCATTTTGTAAGCAAGAGGCACATAGAGAGCTAGGTATAGGCCCAGACTCCAGATGTGAAAGCCCGTCAGCTGAAAGGCTAGAACACCGATAGCGAGCGCTAGGAGCATGGAAAAGAGGCGGTTACGTGCTAATTTCAGCGTGCTTCTGCGTGTGTCGGAGAGGCTTAAGAGAGCGATAATTCCAGCTGAAACTGCTGATGATAAATCTAAAAAATAAGCGAGAAAACAAGCGAGACAGGTCGCTAAGATCAGTTTGGTCGTACGTTGAGTGAGAGACATGAAAATTTCCTAAACTAATAGAATCAAGTGTTTAACGAGGAGTCAGAGACTAGGGGTGAAGTTTTCGGTTTGTAGCATACTCGGCAACCGCTGTAAAGAGGACATCTGTTGAAGAGTTCAGGGCTGTTTCGCAGGAGTCTTGCACGACTCCAATCACAAAACCGGCTCCGACAACCTGCATAGCCAAGTCGTTGGAAATCCCAAAGAGGCTACAAGCCACAGGAATGAGGAGAAGGGATCCCCCAGCGATTCCAGAGGCCCCGCAGGCAGAAATGGCAGCCACTATACTGAGCACAAATGCTGTCCCAAAGTCTACCGAGATTCCGAGTGTATTGACGGCAGCTAGAGTCAGGACATTTATGGTAACAGCAGCACCAGCCATATTGATGGTTGAACCAAGCGGGATGGAGACAGAGTAGGTGTCAGGATTCAGCCCCAAGTCTTGACAGAGTTTCATATTGACAGGGATATTTGCAGCAGAGCTACGAGTGAAAAAGGCTGTAATACCACTGACACGTAGGCATTTCAAAACAAGGGGATAGGGATTTTTCCTCATAAAGAGAAAGGCGATGAGCGGGTTGATGATGAGAGCAACAAAGGCCATAGTAGCAATCAAAAGTCCTAGGAGGATACCGTAGTTAGCCAAACTGGCAATGCCCTTGTCAGAGATGGTCTTGAAAACCAAGCCTAAAATCCCAAAGGGAGCTAGGTTGATAATCCATTCTACGATTTTAGAGGTGACATCTGCCATGGTTCTCAGTAATTCTTTACTGTGTTTACTTGCCTCTCTCATAGCCAAGCCAAAGATGACTGCCCAAGAGAGAATCCCGATATAGTTGGCTTCAACAATAGCATTTAAGGGATTGTCAACAAGTTTGAGTAGGAGATTACTGAGGACTTGACCGATACCGTCAGGAGCAGCAACTTCTGTATTTGCACTGGTCAGAGTGATTTGTACAGGCAGTAAGAAACTAGCTAGAACGGCTACCAATGCAGCAGCAAAGGTTCCGAGCAAGTATAAGAAAATAACCGTCTTCATATTGGTATTTTGCCCCTTTTGGTGTTGGGAAAGGGCATTGGCAACAAGGGCAAAAACTAAAATAGGAGCGATGGCTTTTAGTCCGCCTACAAAGAGGTCTCCAAGCAGACCAATTCCTGTAAGGTTTGGAAAGAGCATCCCTAATGTCGCTCCCAAAATCATTCCAATAAGGATTCGTTTGATGAGGCTTGCCTTGATCCAGGCTCTAATGATTCGTTTCATAGCAGTCTCCTTCAAATGTATTGTTTATAATTATAGTATAAATATGCTATAGAGGCAAGTGATATTTTGAAAATAGGAACGATAATTGAATAATTATGAAAGAAAAGAGAAGGAGGATTTTATGGTATAATAGTAAAAAGGAGTTTTATATGCAAGATTTTTTTCAACGCTATTTTGATAAACTTGATTTAACAACCATGTTAGAGAATCTCTTGACCAAAGTGATTTCTCTTTTGATTTTGTTTTTACTATTTTATATAGCTAAAAAGATGCTTCATGCGACTGTACGAAAGATTGTCAAGCCCTCACTTAAATTTTCCAATCGAGATGCTGGCAGACAAAAGACCATTTCTCGTTTGCTGGAGAATGTCTTTAACTACATTCTTTATTTCTTCTTGCTCTATTGCATCCTGTCTATTTTAGGTTTGCCAGTTTCTAGCCTCCTTGCTGGTGCGGGGATTGCTGGGGTGGCCATTGGTATGGGGGCGCAAGGCTTTCTATCTGATGTCATCAATGGCTTCTTCATTCTTTTTGAACGCCAGCTTGATGTGGGTGATGAAGTGGTTCTCACAAATGGACCGATTACCGTTTCTGGAAAGGTCGTTAGCGTAGGGATCCGTACAACGCAACTGCGAGGTGACGATCAAGCCCTTCACTTTGTTCCCAATCGCAATATCACCGTCGTCAGCAATCTATCTCGTACTGAATAGGCCGGCTATTTTAGCAGATTTATGGTACAATAGAAGGAGTTTGGTAAAGGAGAGAGTATGCTATTTGTAGAGAAAAAATTAGGTCACGATTGTACATGGATAGACCTTGATGTGGACAAGATTAAAAACATGGAAGACCTTTCAGATGTCTATGGATTGGACAAAGAAACTATCGAGTATGCTCTGGATAGAAATGAGCGTGCCCACATGGATTATCACCGTGAAACGGGAACGGTCACCTTCATTTATAATGTTCTTGATTTAGAAAAAGATAAAGAATATTATGAAGCAATTCCGATGACCTTTATCGTTGAAAAACAACGGCTAATCACAATTAGCAATCACAAGAATAGTTATGTGATTAAACGTATGGCAACCTACCTTGAAAGCCATGAAGTTGTTTCAATCTACAAATTTCTTTTTGCCAGTTTAGAGATTATTAGCAATGCTTATTATCCAGTTATTGAAGAAATGGATAAAAGTAAGGATGAAATCAGTGCACTTCTTCGTCAAAAAACAACTAAAAAAAATCTTTTTGCCCTCTCTGACTTGGAAACTGGTATGGTTTACCTGACTGCTGCTGCCAAACAAAATCGTCTCCTCTTGGAACACATCCAAGGGCATGCTCTTTATCGCAATTTTAATGAGGTAGAAAGAGAGCAGTTTGACGATGCCATGATTGAAGCACATCAGTTGGTTTCGATGACAGACTTGATTTCTCAAGTTTTGCAACAACTCTCAGCCTCTTACAACAACATCCTAAATAATAATCTAAATGATAATTTAACAACTTTGACCATTATCTCAGTCTTGCTAGCTATCCTTGCGGTTATTACAGGATTCTTCGGAATGAATGTTCCCTTACCGTTCGCCGATGAACCAAACGCTTGGATTTATATTTTGATAGCTAGTCTCATTTTATGGGTAGTCTTGGCCCAATATTTAAAGAATATTGCTAGAAATTAAAAAGAAAAGGAGCCAGAATGGCGATTGAAAATTACATGCCAGATTTTGCTGTGGAAGCAGTTTATGATCTGACAGTCCCAAGCCTGCAAGCGCATGGTATCAAGGCTGTTTTGGTCGATCTGGATAATACCCTCATTGCTTGGAACAACCCTGATGGGACGTCAGAGATGAAGCAATGGCTACATGACCTTCGGGACGCAGGTATTCGCATCATCGTGGTCTCAAATAACACCAAAAAACGGGTCCAACGAGCAGTTGAGAAATTTGGGATTGATTACATTTATTGGGCTCTGAAGCCCTTCACATTTGGGATTGACCGTGCCATGAAGGAATTCCACTATGAGAAAAATGAAGTGGTCATGGTCGGCGACCAGCTCATGACGGATATACGAGCAGCCCACCGTGCAGGTATTCGCTCGATCTTAGTCAAACCCTTGGTCCAACACGACTCCATCAAAACGCAGATTAACCGTGCTCGCGAGCGCCGTGTTATGCGAAAAATCACTGAAAAGTACGGACCGATTACATATAAAAAAGGAATTTAACTATGGAAGAAATTCTCTGTATTGGTTGTGGAGCAACCATTCAGACGACAGATAAGGCTGGTCTTGGATTTACGCCCCAGTCGGCACTCGAAAAAGGGTTGGAGACAGGCGAAGTCTATTGCCAACGCTGTTTCCGTCTCCGTCATTACAATGAAATCACAGATGTCCAGTTGACGGACGATGATTTTCTCAAGCTCTTGCACGAGGTAGGAGACAGTGATGCCTTGGTGGTCAATGTCATTGACATCTTTGACTTTAATGGTTCTGTCATCCCAGGCTTGCCACGCTTTGTATCGGGCAATGATGTCCTCTTGGTTGGAAATAAAAAAGATATCCTGCCCAAGTCTGTTAAACCGAGCAAGATTAGCCAGTGGCTGATGGAGCGTGCCCACGAGGAAGGACTTCGTCCCGTCGATGTCGTCCTGACTTCGGCTCAGAATAAGTATGCTATTAAGGAAGTCATTGACAAAATCGAGCACTACCGTAAGGGCCGCGATGTCTACGTAGTTGGGGTAACCAACGTTGGAAAGTCAACCCTTATCAACGCCATTATCCAAGAAATCACAGGTGACCAAAATGTCATCACGACTTCGCGTTTTCCGGGGACAACCTTGGACAAGATTGAGATTCCGCTTGACGACGGATCTTATATCTACGATACGCCAGGGATTATCCACCGCCACCAGATGGCCCACTACTTGACGGCTAAAAACCTCAAGTATGTCAGCCCTAAAAAGGAAATCAAGCCCAAAACCTATCAGCTTAACCCTGAACAAACTCTGTTTCTAGGTGGTCTCGGACGCTTCGACTTTATTGCAGGAGAAAAGCAAGGTTTTACAGCCTTCTTTGATAATGAACTCAAACTCCATCGTACTAAGCTTGAAGGCGCTAGTGCCTTTTATGACAAGCACCTGGGAACCCTTCTCACGCCACCAAATAGCAAGGAAAAAGAAGATTTCCCAAAACTAGTCCAGCATGTATTTACCATTAAGGACAAGACAGACCTGGTCATCTCAGGCCTAGGCTGGATCCGCGTAACAGGCACCGCCAAAGTCGCCGTCTGGGCACCAGAAGGCGTCGCCGTCGTCACACGAAAAGCCATTATTTAAACACAGAAAGGAAAGAGTTATATATAAAGGCGAGCATTGCGAGCCCATAGAAGATACTTTTCGCCGTGGTGTCAGTTGGTACAAGCGATTGTACCAACTGCGGAAAATCTGAGACCTTAGGCTCAGATTTTAGTCATGAAAGTCCGAAGGACTTTGCTGACGTCCGTCACCACTTCAGAAAAGTATAAAAAGAAACTCTTTTAAAGAAATTATGTCATTAACATCAAAACAACGTGCCTTCCTCAACAGCCAGGCACACACCCTCAAACCCATCATCCAAATCGGGAAAAATGGACTTAACGACCAAATCAAAACCAGCGTCCGTCAAGCTCTTGACGCCCGCGAATTGATTAAAGTCACACTCTTGCAAAACACAGATGAAAACATCCACGAAGTAGCTGAAATCTTGGAAGAAGAAATCGGTGTGGATACAGTCCAAAAAATCGGACGCATCTTGATTTTGTTTAAACAATCCAGCAAGAAAGAAAATCGCAAGATTTCTAAAAAAGTCAAAGAAATCTAAAAAAGACATTCCAAGGAACGGTTTTTACAGAGAATTAAAGGAAGATGAGCCTATGGCAATCGAATTATTGACTCCCTTTACCAAGGTAGAGTTGGAGCCAGAAATCAAGGAGAAAAAACGCAAACAAGTCGGGATTTTAGGGGGGAATTTTAACCCTGTTCACAATGCCCATCTTGTTGTGGCGGACCAAGTACGACAACAGTTAGGACTGGACCAGGTCCTGCTTATGCCCGAATACCAACCACCTCATGTAGATAAAAAGGAAACCATTCCCGAGCACCATCGGCTCAAGATGCTTGAGTTGGCGATTGAGGGGATCGAAGGTCTAGCCATTGAAACCATTGAGCTGGAGCGCAAGGGCATTTCTTACACCTACGACACTATGAAGATTTTGACAGAGCAACATCCAGATACGGATTATTACTTCATTATCGGGGCTGATATGGTGGACTATCTGCCTAAATGGTACCGAATTGATGAGCTGGTCGACATGGTTCAGTTTGTAGGGGTTCAGCGTCCGCGCTACAAGGCAGGGACTTCCTATCCAGTTATCTGGGTGGATGTGCCTCTCATGGACATCTCGTCCAGCATGGTGCGTGACTTCATTGCTCAAGGTCGGAAACCTAACTTTCTCCTACCTCAGCCAGTGCTAGACTACATCGAGAAGGAGGGGCTTTACTGATGGCATACCAAGACTATATCAACTGTTCCCGAGAGGCTTTGTTGGAAAGAATGGCAGAGCTTCTACCTGAAAAACGTTTAACCCATTGTTTGGGAGTGGAGCGTGCAGCCATAGAGCTGGCGAAGCGATTTGGAGTTGATACCGAGAAAGCTGGTCTAGCAGGCCTTCTTCATGATTGTGCTAAAAAGTTGTCAGATCAGGAATTTCTAGACTTGATTGACCGTTACCAATTAGACCCTGACCTCAAAAACTGGGGCAATAATGTCTGGCATGGTATGGTTGGCATCTACAAGATTCAGGAAGACTTGGATTTGCATGATCCTGAAATCCTGCGAGCTATCGAAATCCATACAGTCGGTGCTGGTCAGATGACAGACCTAGATAAAGTTGTCTACGTCGCAGATTATATCGAGCATAACCGCGCCTTTCCAGGTGTGGATGTGGCGCGTGAAATTGCTGAGCTATCTCTCAATAAGGCAGTGGCCTACGAAACAGCTCGTACCGTGGAGCATCTAGCTCATAAGGGATTTCCCATCTATCCCCAAACCCTTGAAACCTATAACGCATTTGTGCACTATTTGAAAGAGGACTAAATGAACGAAAAAGAATTACTAGAACTAGTCGTGAAAGCGGCTGATGAGAAACGTGCGGAGGATATCCTTGCACTTGATGTACAGAATTTGACCAGCGTGACGGACTACTTTGTCATCACGAGCTCGATGAATAGCCGTCAGTTGGATGCTATCGCTGACAATATTCGTGAAAAAGTAGCAGAAGCTGGTGTTAAAGGCAGCCATGTCGAAGGCGATGCAGCTGGAGGCTGGGTTTTACTAGATCTCGGCGGTGTCGTTGTGCATATCTTCTCAGAAGAAATGCGTGCCCATTATAACCTAGAAAAACTATGGCATGAGGCAGAGTCAGTAGATTTATCTGAAACTCTAGCGTAGAAGATGACTTGAGTTTCGACTGGGAATTACTTTGAAATTCGACAATGTATTGAGATTATTCTTGTTTTCTGAGTGAGAAAGTGAGAAATTACCGAGACTTTCCGTTGTGATAAAACTTCTTGAAACAAAAATGTTTCAAGAAGTCGGGAGTTTTGAGACCTTAGGCTCAAAACTAAGTCTTGGAACTTCGAAGAAGGTCGCAGACGTTCGAAATCACCTAAGGAAAGTCTTAAAAAGACTTTGTCTTCAATCGAACTCAGTTGCACTCAACTGGGTTTTATTTGCTTAGTTTAGAAAAAATGGATAGAAAGGTAAAGGGCGTCGTGTTTTGTTCATCACGAAACTGAACACAAGCTAAAAGCTGCGAGAAAAAGAGTAACTTCCTTTGTATCTGACGATACAGCAGAAAGTTTCCTATTTTCTCCTTGCTTTTAACGCTCTTTGTATCTTAGAAAGGATTTGAACCCGTCCTGTAATTCTCGGAAAATAGACAGCCTTCCTTGGAACTCGGCTCCATCGTCAGGCTCCTAATTTTCTATCGAATTACAGGCGGACTTGGTATCATGATTTATGGCGACTTATGAAACCTTTGCGGCTGTTTACGATGCTGTGATGGACGATAGTTTATACGATAAATGGACGGATTTTTCCCTCCGTCATTTGCCTAAGACCAAGGAGAGAAAGAAACTTTTGGAACTGGCTTGTGGGACAGGTATCCAGTCTGTCCGCTTTTCTCAAGCTGGCTTTGATGTGACAGGACTTGACTTGAGCGCGGATATGCTGAAGATTGCAGAGAAGAGAGCGACTTCAGCCAAGCAAAAGATTTCTTTTATAGAAGGCAACATGCTGGATTTATCCAAGGCGGGTAAATATGACTTTGTCACATGTTATTCGGACTCTATCTGCTATATGCAGGATGAGGTGGAAGTAGGGGACGTCTTTAAGGAAGTCTATAATGCGCTTAATGAAGATGGTGTCTTTATTTTTGATGTGCATTCGACCTACCAGACAGATGAAGTTTTTCCAGGCTATTCTTACCATGAAAATGCAGAAGATTTTGCCATGCTATGGGATACCTACGAGGACGAAGCTCCTCACTCCATCGTGCATGAGTTGACTTTCTTTATCAAGGAGGCTGACGGTTCCTTTAGTCGCCACGATGAAGTGCATGAGGAACGGACCCATGAAGTCTTAACTTATGATATTTTGCTGGAACAGGCTGGATTTAAGTCCTTCAAACTCTATGCGGACTTTGAGGACAAGGAGCCAACAGAAACTAGCACCCGTTGGTTTTTTGTATGTAATAAATAATTTTATGGATTTGAAAAGGGGATGCAAATTAGATGCTTAAATTTTTACATTTAGAAGATTATCGTTGTTTCAAAGATACAAAACTAGAGTTTAAAGATTTAACAATTGCAGTTGGAAAAAATAATGCAGGGAAATCAACCATTATTGAAGCATTGAGAATAATTTCTTATGCCTTATCCAAACCAATTTTTAGAAATATTCCTGACGGTTTGGCTCGCGATTTCGCTAAAAAAGCTAAATGTATTATTGTTAACGGTAAAATGTTAAAAATCAACACTAGTACCATCCCACATAAATATGAAGAAGATGCCAAACCAAAACTCACTGCTGGATTTCATGGAGGATATAAAATTATAGTTCATTTCTATGATGACTTAATATTTGCACTTGTTTATGACTCAAATGGTAACATTATTACTAATAAAAGTACTTTTAATAATTCTGGATTCCCCAAGCTAAATATTTTACCTCAAATAGGTCCACTAAGAAAAATTGAAAAATACTTATCGAAAGAAACAGTTAGAAAAGATAAAGATACATATTTATCATCATTACACTTCAGAAATGAAATATATTTAGAAATGACTAATGATGAAAATGTATTTAATGAATTTTATTCATTAATAAATCAAACATGGAAAAATCTGCACATAAATCCTCCAAAGCTTGATTTCTCTTCAGACGATCCTTTGGTTTCTCTGGTTGTAGGAGAGAATGACTTTATGACAGAATTAGGCTATGTTGGGAATGGACTTCAAATGTGGTTACAAATGATGTGGTTTGTGACTAAATCAAAAAACCAAGGTATAACAACGGTTATTTTAGATGAGCCAGATGTTTATATGCACCCCGATTTACAACGAAAATTATTGAAATATGTTCGTAGAAATTTTCAACAAGTGATCATTGCGACCCATTCTATAGAAATTATTTCTGAAGTAGATTCTGAGAATATTTTGAATGTTAGTAATAAAAAGAAAAATTTGAAGTATACGAATGAGTTACTTGCTGTTCAAAAAGTGGTAGATGAAATCGGAAGTATTCAAAATATGTCTTTGTTACGTTTGTTTACGTATAAGAAATTACTATTTCTTGAAGGTGAAGATATGTGGTTTTTGAGGAAGTTTTTTGATAAGTTATATCCTGAAAGTGATTTTTCAATTGATCATATATTTTCTATAAAAATAGGAGGTTTTTTGAACTTTAACAAATACTTTAAAGTGGCTGATTTTTTTAAGAGTATTGATAGTGAGATTAGTATAATTGGAGTATTGGATAGAGATTATTATCCAGATTCGTATTTGAGTTCAATAAAACAGGATGCAGAAGCTAAAGAAGAAACGAAAGAGCGTCTAAAGTTACATATTTGGACTAAAAAAGAAATAGAAAATTATCTTTTGATTCCTGAAGTTTTATTTAGAATATCAAAAGGACAAGATAGAGCTAAGTTTTATCAAGAATTAGAAGATATCTGCGAAACTTTTCGAAAAGAGACATTAGGAAAATTTTATGATAAGATGATTGCTTATGGAACAGGGGATGGTAAAGAATTAGATTCTAAGTGGGAAGCATCAAAGCAGTATTCTAAATGTCAGGAATTATTTGATAATCGATGGGAAGTTAGTTTAGAAAATAAGATATCTATGATTAATGGTAAAGATTTAAAAAGTAAAATTTATAAATTTATTAATGAAGAGTATCATCAAAGTTGCACAGATAATATTATATTTAAAGAAATAAATAGAGAGGAAGTGCATGAGGATATTGAGAATTTATTTTTAGATATTATTGATGGTATAGAAATATAGTCGTTAAAAGTAGGTGATTATCATGACCATCACAGGTATTATCGCGGAGTTCAATCCTTTTCATAATGGGCATAAATACCTGCTGGATCAGGCGAAGGGACTGAAAATCGTTGCCATGTCTGGGAATTTCATACAGCGTGGAGAGCCTGCTATCGTGGACAAGTGGACTCGGGCTCAGATGGCGCTGGAAAATGGAGCGGATCTGGTAGTGGAATTGCCCTTTTTAGTCAGTGTTCAGGCAGCGGATTTCTTTGGTCAAGGGGCTGTGGATATCTTGGATCGGTTGGGCATTGATAGCCTAGCTTTTGGGACAGAGGAAGTTCTGGACTACCAGAAAATTGCTGAATTATACGCAGAGCAAGGCGTTGAGATGGAGAATTTTGTGGACAATCTACCTGATTCATTCTCCTACCCTCAGAAAACCCAAGCCATGTGGAAGGAATTTGCTGGCCTTGATTTTTCTGGCAATACGCCCAATCATGTTCTAGCTCTAGCTTATGCCAAGGCAATTGCAGGACGAAACGTCAACCTGCATCCAATTCAACGTCAGGGGGCGGGTTACCATTCTGTGGATAAGGATGTGGACTTTGCCTCGGCGACAGCCCTTCGTCAGCATCAATCAGACCAAGGTTTCTTAGAACGCTTTATGCCTTCTCTTGCCCTCTTTGAGCAGACCAGTAAGGTGAGCTGGGAAGACTATTTTCCCTTGCTCCGCTATCAAATCTTGTCAAATCCAGACCTAACCGCCATCTATCAGGTCAATCAAGAAATGGCTGTGCGCATCAAGGATGCTATCAAAACAGCCCAGTCTGTGGAGGAATTGGTCGAGGCGGTTGCGACCAAACGTTACACAAAAGCGCGTGTCAGACGCCTATTGACTTATATCTTGGTTCAAGCTAGAGAAAGTGACTTGCCAGAAGGTATCCATGTCCTTGGTTTTACCGAAAAAGGCAGACAACATCTCAAGTCTCTGAAAGACCAAGTCCAACTAGTCAGCCGAATTGGCAAAGAACCTTGGGATACCATGACGCAAAAGGCAGACCAGATTTACCAACTAGGACAGCCAAGCATCGCAGAGCAGAATTTCGGCAGGGTGCCCATTAGAATAGAAACAAACTAAGTCTACTGAAAGGTGGACTTTTTTAGAAGATTTTCGAATAAATAGATAGAAAAGAAGAATCTTGTACAAGTTCCTGACAATTTCTTTCTTTTTGTGTATAATAGTGGAAAAGAGGTAAAACGAGGTATGGTTATGGAAGCAGTTCTATATTCAACATTCCGAAATCATTTAAAGGACTACATGAAGAAGGTAAACGATGAATTTGAACCTTTGACGGTGGTCAATAAAAATCCTGATGAGGATATTGTTGTCCTTTCAAAAAGTGAGTGGGATAGTATTCAGGAAACTTTGAGAATTGCTCAGAATAAAGAACTTTCTGACAAGGTCTTGCGAGGAATGTCCCAAGTTCGTGCAGGACGCACTCAGGTCCGTGTGATTGAGGAGTGAGAAATGCTGCTCAAGTTTACAGAAGATGCCTGGGCGGATTATTGCTATTGGCAAAACCAAGATAAGAAAACATTAAAAAGAATCAATAAATTAATCAAGGATATTCAACGCGATCCTTTTGTAGGAATGGGGGAACCAGAACCGCTCAAGTATGATTATCAAGGAGCTTGGTCGCGGCGCATTGATGCAGAAAATCGCTTGATTTATATGATAGATGGAGATAGCGTGGCTTTCTTGTCCTTCAAAGATCATTACTAAGTCTACTGAAAGGTAGGCTTTTTTATTTTAGAAATTTTAGATAGGCAATTGAAGATAAAATTTTTTGGAGAATGATAGACTTCCTAAGTTAAAAAATCAGTGAGAAATTATTAGTATAATAATTAGATTCTTATCCCTTGAATCCGCTTAATAACTCTTATTTTGTGGTATAATGAAGAGAATTGTTAATATTAAAAATCATAAATTGAATATAAAAGACAAACAAATTTTTATATTTATAAACAATGATAAACTCTTATTTATGATTATATAACAGAAAAGAAGAAAATTTCGAAGGATAATTTGTATTTAGATAATACAAGCTAATGATAGGATGGTTCAGATATGGAAGAAAATTATAACTTATCTATAACTCAAATAAAGAAATCTATTAAAGAAAATTCTTTAATTTTGTTTGTCGGTGCAGGGATTTCAGCAAATTCTAATTTACCAACTTGGGGCGAATTGATTCAATCATTAAAAAAAGAGTTGAATTTACCAGAAGAAAGAACAGATAGTCCTCTGAGAATTGCACAGTATTATTATGATACTTTTGGAAAAAATCAGTACACAAAAAAGATAGAAGAAATTTTCTTTAAGAGGGGATTAAGTAAACCAAATGAGTTACATAAATTAATAGAAAAAATAGCACCAAAACATATTATTACGACAAACTATGATTCACTTCTGGAGAGTCAGTTTGAAAGTGGCTTGTTAAAGTACAATGTAGTAGCTGAAGATAAAGACATCCCCTATACGAGTTCGGAAAGATACTTGATTAAAATGCATGGAGACTTCAGTAAGAAAAATATTGTTTTGAAAGAAGAAGATTATTTAGACTATCCTTTGAACTTCCCAATGATTTCTACTTTAATCCAGTCATTGATAATGAATCATACTTTATTGTTTGTGGGGTATTCTCTAAGTGATTCGACTTTTAATTCAATTTTTAGAATGATTCAAAATATATTTAAATTGGATGCTAAAAATGCTTATTTTTATACTCCCGAGGAACCGTCTATGATCATCCGAGAGTATTATAAAAAGCAAGGAATTATCATTATCTCTAATGAAGAAAATACAGGTCAGGAGACATCAGAAAAACAGAACAAATTGTATTACAGGACAAAAGATTTCTTGGAGGTTCTATCAGAAAACCGAAGTCAAGAGGTAAATAATGCTGATGATTTATGGAATCAACTGGCTTTTTTAGATAGACTTAGTTTTATTGATGCGAAAGATTTTTCTAGATATTCTGATTTGAAACAAAGGGATTTAAACTGGGATGATGAATATTGCTGGTTTGGAAATGATCAATTAAGATTTGAAATTGATGGTCATGAAGAATTACGAAATATGGTATATAAAAAATCTTTATTAAATCGCTTTCTAGATATGGAGATTGATAAGCCTAGAGATTTAAAGGGGAATCGATTCTTAAGTAAGGCTTTTAAGTTGTATGAAGAAAAACAATATTCTTTAGCAAAAGCAAAATTTAGAGAACTAGCTAATATAGCATTTCGTCAGAAAGACTATTTTAATTTTTTAGTTTGTGAATTTAATTTTCAGCAAATTCAAATAATTGATAGATACGAAAAAACACCTAGTTATGCAGAGCCGCTTTATGATGGAGAATTAAGCGAATTAACAGAACAAATTATTAACTCGGTTACAGGAGATGAGAAAAAGATTATAGAATTTTTTAGAGATTCAATCCTTAACTTCAATTTTTTATATAGAAAATTAGAAACTATTAATGAATTATTTGATGAAATTCGTGAAGAGCATGAAAACTATAGAAGAGGAGGATGGTCTGCTAATCATCATCTCTTTAATGCGAAGTTTACAGTAAAAAATCTTTATAATTTTTTAAAATTAAATTGTTTATGTGTTGAACATTATAAGATTTATAAATCAATCGTTAATAGATATTTAGAAATATTATTACTCAGTTATGATAATTCATATGTAAACCCTGATTCAAGTATTTTCGGTAGAACAGCATCTTGGCTTAAAAATCTAGATTTGGATGATGTCCAATTAATTCTGCCGAGTATAGATTTTAAGGTTGTAAATTTATATTTTAGAAACTATTCATTTAGCAAAATAAAAGTTACTGAGGAAGCGAAAGACTACTTGTTGAATCGAATTACTTATCTTCAAGAAAGACTTGAAATTACTGAATATGAAAACCTCCGAGAACTTAAAAATATATTAACTTTTCTTCCTCTTGTTGATGATATTGACATAGAAAGAGTAATAGATATTTTAAATACTCAAACACTGTATTATAATTGGAGCGAGGAAGTTAGGGGACTTATTAAAATTGTTCTCGCTAATATGGATACTATTGATAAAAATTCATTGAAATCTAAGATAATTGGGATTGTAAATAAACATTTAAATGAAATTTTGGAGAAAAATTTTTCTTTATATAATTCAGTGTATCCCCTCTATTCACGGTTACTAGAATATTGCTCAACTGATCAGGAAACTGCAATAGTAGTACTCGAAAAATTTAATACAGATATTTTAAGAATAAAATATAAAAAAGACGATATAAAAAATATCATAGAATATTCCGACTTGATATGTCACTTATTTAAGTATTTTGAAGAGGCTATTAAAGATGACATTATAGATACTCTAAAAGCTTATGAAGAATCAGAAAACATTATTTACCATAAAGTAATTGATCTGATGAGTTCTAATGTTTATGATTTTCCTCAGATACAAAATAAAATCTACCATTATTTGATTAAAAGAATTAATGATAAAAGGGTTGAGGGTGTTAAAACTTTCCCAGAACCAAGAGAAAAATCTGTATCAGATTTATACAACTTAAGTAGAAAAGGATATTTTTCTGATTTTGAGATTTTAAAAGATATTGAAGAAGATATTCGAGGACTTTATCCTGAAGTAGATTGGACCTGGTTCCATGATAGAAGTGATGATGTTATCCATCGTCTATTAGAATATAGAACTCCCAATAATATTAAAACTTATTTTTCAAAAAATGAAGAAGATAATAAATTGATTAATGAGTATATTTTAAAAGCTCTCGATGAGGATAAACTAATACTTAAGAAATAGACTGAAACAATTAAATAAAAAACAGTTAATTTATGACAAATTTGACCTTGAAGAGAAGCTGTAATTTCCTAAAGTGAATTTTCAAAGACTTGAAAGCAAAATGTTTGAATCTAGCAGAACACTATTTGGTACAATAATAGGTAATCCATAGCTGTAGAGATTCGGTGGAACTTTTTGATAGTGACAATGAATTGCTTCCTCAAAAATCTAAGGAATTGTAGCTCCAAAATTCACACAAAACTCTTCAATTTGGGTTTGTGAAAATCGGTTTTTTATGATAGAATATTAAGGAATGTATGTCATTCGATAAACAAATTTAATGAGGTAAAAACATGGAAATCATGACACTTGCGATTGCTGTTTTTGCCGTCATCATTGGTTTAGTCATTGGATATGTCAGCATCTCAGCTAAGATGAAATCATCTCAAGAAGCTGCAGAGTTGATGCTTCTAAATGCTGAACAAGAAGCAACTAATTTACGAGGACAAGCTGAGCGCGAAGCGGATTTATTGCTAAATGAAGCCAAGAGCGAAAGCAAGTCTCTTAAAAAAGAAGCACTATTGGAGGCCAAAGAGGAAGCCAGAAAATACCGTGAAGAAGTGGACGCTGAATTTAAGTCAGAACGTCAGGAGCTCAAGCAAATTGAAAGTCGTTTGACGGAGAGAGCTACGAGCCTTGACCGTAAGGACGACAATTTGACGAACAAAGAAAAAACACTTGAACAAAAAGAACAAAGTATTTCTGATAGAGCAAAAAACCTTGATGCACGTGAAGAGCAATTAGAGGAAGTCGAAAGACAAAAAGAAGCTGAACTTGAACGTATCGGCTCGCTTTCCCAAACTGAGGCTCGAGATATTATCTTGGCTCAGACAGAGGAAAACTTGACCAAGGAAATTGCTAGCCGCATTCGTGAGGCTGAGCAAGAAGTCAAGGAACGTTCAGACAAGATTGCGAAAGATATCTTGGTTCAGGCTATGCAGCGTATCGCTGGTGAGTATGTAGCAGAGTCAACAAACTCGACAGTTCACCTACCAGACGATACCATGAAGGGACGCATTATCGGTCGTGAAGGACGCAATATTCGTACCTTTGAAAGTTTGACAGGGGTAGATGTCATCATTGACGACACGCCAGAAGTGGTAACCTTGTCAGGATTTGATCCGATTCGTCGTGAAATTGCTCGTATGACCATGGAAATGTTGCTCAAGGATGGCCGTATCCACCCAGCTCGTATCGAGGAGTTGGTGGAGAAAAACCGTCAAGAGATTGACAATAAAATCCGTGAATATGGTGAGGCTGCTGCCTATGAGATTGGTGCGCCAAACCTCCATCCAGACTTGATGAAGATCATGGGACGCTTGCAGTTCCGTACTTCATACGGACAAAATGTCTTGCGTCATTCGATTGAGGTTGCTAAGTTATCTGGTATCATCGCCAGTGAACTTGGTGAAAATGCAGCTCTTGCCCGTCGTGCTGGATTCCTTCACGACATCGGGAAAGCTATTGACCGCGAGGTTGAAGGTAGCCACGTTGAGATTGGTACGGAATTGGCTCGTAAGTACAAGGAACACCCAGTTGTGGTGAATACTATTGCTAGCCACCACGGCGATGTGGAAGCCGAAAGCGTCATTGCAGTGATCGTTGCTGCAGCAGATGCCTTGAGCGCAGCGCGTCCAGGTGCTCGTAGCGAGTCTCTTGAAAGTTACATCAAGCGTCTACATGATTTGGAAGAAATTGCCAATGGCTTTGAAGGAGTGCAAAATAGCTTCGCCCTTCAAGCAGGACGTGAAATCCGCATCATGGTTAACCCAGGACAAATCAAAGACGACAAAGTCACAATCTTGGCTCACAAAGTTCGTGAGAAAATTGAAAACAATCTCGATTACCCAGGAAATATCAAGGTAACCGTGATTCGCGAACTTCGTGCAGTAGATTATGCTAAATAAATAAGAAAGAGCAGTTGAAATATTACTGCTTTTTTGTTACACTAGATAGAAAGACTGTAGAAGGATAACTGACGCTATCATCAGTATCCAAGAGAAATTTCACTTTATTTCACAGACTAACTAAAGGAGACATAATGGCAGACCGAGGCTTGCTAATCGTTTTTTCTGGTCCTTCAGGAGTTGGGAAAGGAACGGTTAGAAGAGAGATTTTTGAGAGTTCTGAGAATCAATTTCAATACTCTGTATCGATGACGACGCGTGCACAACGTCCTGGTGAAGTGGACGGAGTGGACTATTTCTTCCGTACTCGTGAAGAGTTTGAAGAGCTGATCCGTCAAGGTCAGATGTTGGAATATGCAGAATATGTCGGTAACTACTATGGAACTCCTCTGACCTATGTCAATGAAACTCTGGACAAGGGAATCGATGTCTTTCTTGAGATTGAAGTGCAGGGAGCCCTTCAGGTTAAGAAAAAAGTTCCAGATGCTGTCTTTATCTTTTTAACGCCACCAGATTTGGATGAATTGCAAGATCGTTTGGTAGGTCGTGGAACAGATAGCGCTGAAGTGATTGCCCAACGAATCGAAAAAGCCAAGGAAGAAATTGCTCTCATGCGTGAGTATGATTATGCCATTGTCAACGATCAGGTGCCCCTCGCTGCTGAACGTGTCAAGCGTGTAATCGAAGCAGAACACTTCCGTGTGGACCGTGTCATTGGTCACTACCAGGAGATGTTGCCAAAATCTCCAACTACTCGATAAACTATAGGAAACAGGTACAAGCAAATGATGTTAAAACCCTCTATCGATACCTTGCTCGACAAGGTACCATCAAAATATTCACTCGTAATCTTGGAAGCAAAGCGTGCCCACGAACTAGAAGCCGGTGCACCAGCAACTCAAGAGTTTAAGTCTGAAAAATCAACTCTTCGCGCTTTGGAAGAAATCGAGTCAGGAAATGTAACCATTCACCCAGATCCAGAAGGAAAACGTGAAGCGGTTCGTCTCCGTATCGAAGAAGAAAAACGCCGCAAAGAAGAAGAAGAAAAGAAAATCAAAGAGCAAATCGCTAAAGAAAAAGAAGATGGTGAAAAAATTTAAGGTTGGGGGGACTCAATCTTATTTTTTCTATTGCAAGAATTTACTAACAAGGAGGAGGTGAGAAGATGGCTATTGCAAAGATTATCGTGGATGTTCCCCTGATGCAGACGGACCAGCCATACAGCTACAAGGTCCCTGGGGAATTTGTAGAGATGCTGGAAGTCGGTATGCGGGTTCATGTGCCTTTTGGCAAGGGCAATCGCTTGATCCAAGGAATTGTTCTTGGCCTGGAGTCCCAGTCAGATGAAGAGATGGAAGGTCAGGACTTGAAAGAGATTGCAGAGGTGCTAGATTTTTCTCCTGTCTTGACTCAGGAGCAACTCTGGTTGGCTGAGGAGTTACGCAAGTCCGTCTTTTCTTATAAAATCTCCATTCTAAAAGCTATGCTTCCAGGATTTCTGAATTCTAGCTATGACAAGATTCTCTATCCTCTGGAAGGTCTGAGTCAGGCAGACAAAGAGCGCTTGTTTGGTTCAGAAGATTCGCTAGTCTTTTCTTCTTTAGACCTTGCTAAGCAAGCTGAGATGATGCGCTTGACTAGGAAAGGTCTGCTCCGCTTAGAATACCAGGCAGTCGATCAAAAGAAGGTCAAGACCCAGTCTTGGTATGAGGTTGATGCTACTCAGCTAGAGCGGATTGAGATTTCTGCGCGTGCTAAGAAAAAGGCAGAGCTGAGAGATTATCTGCTGTCTCATCCTGAAAGTGCTCCTCTGGCTAGCTTGTTAGAATCCTACTCACGGGAGCAAGTCAACTTTTTTGTGGAGCAAGGAGCTTTAACTCTAGTCCAAAAGGAAGTGCAACGTTCAGCTGCTTATTTTGAAGGCATTGAAGCAAGTACACCTTTGGAGCTGAACCCAGAGCAAAGACAAGCTCGCGATGCGGTTGTCAGTGCTATTGGTAGTCAACAGCCTCCATTCCTCCTTCAAGGGATTACAGGAAGTGGGAAAACGGAGGTTTACTTGCAGATTATCCAAGGAGCCTTGGATAAGGGTAAGACGGCTATTTTGCTGGTGCCTGAGATTTCTCTGACGCCACAAATGACGGAGCGTTTTATTGCTCGATTTGGTGAGAAAGTAGCCATTCTTCACTCAGGCCTGTCCAATGGTGAAAAGTACGACGAATGGCGCAAGGTTGAGCGTGGCGATGCCCAAGTTGTTGTTGGCGCTCGATCAGCTATCTTTGCTCCTTTGAAAAATCTAGGTGTTATAATTATCGACGAAGAGCATGAAGCTAGCTACAAACAAGACAGCAATCCCCGTTATCATGCTAGAGAGGTCGCCATTCTACGGGCCCAGTACAATCAAGCAGCCCTAGTCCTTGGCTCAGCGACACCGAGCTTAGAGAGCCGTGCGCGTGCTGGAAAAGGTGTCTATCAACACTTACGTCTGACCCAACGGGCCAATCCTTTAGCCACTATTCCTGAAGTTCAAGTGATTGACTTTCGGGACTATATCGGGCAGAATGAGACATCAAACTTTACGCCTCCTTTGCTAGAGGCCATTCGAGACCGTTTGGATAAAAAAGAACAGGCAGTCCTCATGCTCAACCGTCGGGGTTATTCTAGTTTTGTTATGTGTCGGGAGTGTGGAACGGTAGATAGCTGTCCCAACTGTGATATTTCTCTGACTCTCCACATGGATACCAAGACCATGAACTGCCATTACTGTGGATTTTCAAAGGGGATTCCTCATGTCTGTCCCAACTGTCAAAGCCGCAGTATTCGTTACTACGGGACGGGGACTCAGAAAGCTTACGATGAACTGGCAGAACTCTTTCCTCAGGCTCGCATTCTGCGGATGGATGTGGATACGACCCGCAAGAAAGGCAGTCACCAAGCTCTTCTTGACCAGTTTGGCCGAGGGGAAGCAGATATCTTGTTGGGAACTCAGATGATTGCTAAGGGCTTGGATTTTCCAAATGTGACCCTAGTCGGAGTCCTCAATGCGGATACAGCCTTGAATCTGCCTGATTTCCGTTCTTCTGAGAGAACCTTCCAACTCTTAACTCAGGTGGCAGGACGGGCAGGTCGTGCGGAAAAAGCTGGGCAGGTCTTGATTCAGTCATACAATCCTGAGCACTATGCCATTCGTTTTGCCAAGGAACAGGACTATGAAGGTTTTTACGCCTATGAAATGAGTATTAGGCGTCAACTCGGCTATCCACCTTATTATTTCACCATTGGGATTACCCTCTCTCACAAGAAAGAAGAAGAGGTTGTCAAACGTGCCTATGAAGTCATGGGGATTTTGCGCTCAGGTTTATCGGAAACTAGTAAAATCCTTGGACCAACGCCTAAACCCATCGCACGTACCCACAACCTTTATCATTACCAGATTTTGATTAAATACCGTTTAGAAGATGAGCTGGGACAGACTCTCAATCGGGTTTTGGCCTTGACTCAAGAACGGGAAAATAGTGAGCTTCGTCTCAGTATTGACCATGAACCGCAACAATTTTTATAAGAAGGAGAAGAAATGACGAAACTAATCTTTATGGGGACACCCGACTTTTCAGCAACAGTTTTGAAGGGGTTGTTATCAGATGATCGTTACGAGATTCTAGCTGTTGTAACCCAGCCAGACCGCGCTGTCGGCCGTAAAAAAGTAATCCAAGAAACCCCAGTCAAGCAGGCTGCCAAAGAAGCAAATCTTCCTATCTACCAACCTGAAAAATTATCTGGAAGTCCAGAGATGGAAGCCATTATGAAGCTAGGAGCGGATGGAATTGTGACTGCTGCTTTTGGGCAGTTTCTCCCAAGTAAACTCCTTGATAGCATGGACTTTGCGGTCAACGTTCACGCTTCCCTTCTTCCCAAACACCGTGGTGGTGCACCTATCCATTATGCCTTGATTCAAGGGGATAAGGAAGCTGGTGTGACCATTATGGAGATGGTTAAGGAAATGGATGCAGGGGATATGATTTCTCATCGCAGTATTCCTATCACTGATGAGGACAATGTCGGCACCTTGTTTGAGAAATTAGCCATTGTTGGTCGTGACTTGCTTTTGGACACCCTGCCTGCCTATATTGCTGGGGAGATTAAGCCTGTGCCTCAGGACCAAAGCCAGGTCACTTTCTCGCCAAATATCAAGCCAGAGGAAGAAAAGTTGGACTGGAATAAGACTAACCGTCAACTCTTTAACCAAATCAGAGGGATGAATCCATGGCCTGTTGCCCACACTTTCCTTAAAGGCGACCGCTTTAAGATTTATGAAGCCCTGCCAGTAGAAGGTCAGGGAGCTCCAGGTGAGATCCTCTCTATTGGCAAGAAACAATTAATCGTTGCAGCGGCTGAAGGAGCTCTATCTCTCAAGCAAGTGCAGCCAGCTGGGAAGCCCAAGATGGACATTGCTTCCTTCCTCAATGGAGTTGGACGGACATTGACTGTAGGAGAACGATTTGGTGGCTAAAGTAGAAACGGCTAGAAGTCTAGCTCTAGCAGTATTAGAGGATGTTTTGGTTAACCAAGCATACTCCAATATTGCCTTAAACAAATACCTCAAAGGCAGTCAACTCTCAGTAGCAGATAAGGGGTTGGTGACAGAGATTGTCTACGGAACGGTAGCCCGAAAACTCACCCTGGAATGGTACCTGTCCCACTTTATCGAAGACCGGGATAAGCTAGATAACTGGCTCTATATCCTGCTCCTTCTGAGCGCTTACCAACTTCGGTATCTGGATAAGATTCCTAATCACGCTGTTGTTAATGAAGCAGCGGAACTAGCCAAAGCCCGTAAAAAAGGCAGTGAAAAATTAGTCAACGCCGTCCTTCGTCGTATCTTGCGAGAAGGCTGGCCAGACATTGACAGTATCAAACGCAAAAACAAGCGTGATTCCATTGCTTATTCTCTCCCAGTTTGGCTCGTGTCTAAATTCAAGGAAGAATACGGTGAAGAGCGAGCACAAGCCATCTTTAAAAGTCTCTTGGTGCGCAACAAAGCCAGCATCCGGGTGACCAACTTGAGCCGAAAAGAGGAAATCAAAGCTTTGTTAGAGGCGACTGATTCCCCTTTGGCGGCCACTGGTCTGGTCAAGGAGCAAGGCCACTTTGCAGGTCATGATTTGTTTGCGGATGGAGCCATTACCATCCAAGACGAATCTAGTCAATTAGTTGCTCCGACTCTTGATCTAAAAGGTGATGAACAGGTCCTGGATGCCTGTGCCGCTCCGGGTGGAAAAACAGCCCATATGGCTTCTTACCTCACATCTGGTAAGGTGACGGCTTTGGATCTTTATGATCATAAGTTGGACTTGATCCAAGAAAATGCGGAGCGTTTAGGTGTGGCAGATCGGGTTCAAACGCAAAAATTGGATGCCAGAAAAGTGCATGAGTTTTTTGGTCGGGACTCTTTTGATAAGATTTTGGTAGATGCTCCCTGTTCTGGGATTGGACTTTTACGTCGCAAACCAGACATCAAATACAATAAAGAAACAGCAGATTTCACGTCCTTACAGGAAATTCAGCTGGAAATATTAGGTAGTGTTTGTCAAACGCTACGAAAAGGTGGTATAATAACTTATAGTACCTGTACTATTGTCTCTGAGGAGAACTTTCAAGTCGTTGAGGCGTTTTTAGAAAGTCATCCCGAGTTCGAGCAGGTTAAACTAGAACACGAATGTAAAGATATCCTGAAAGATGGCTGCATCCTGATCACTCCTGAATTGTATGGAAGTGATGGATTCTTTATCAGCCAATTTCGCAAGATATCAGAATAGGAAGGAACTGACACAATGGAAATAGCATTATTAACAGATGTTGGTCAGAAACGGACAAATAATCAGGACTATGTTAATCACTTTGTCAACCGAGCAGGACGCACTATGATCATCTTGGCTGACGGGATGGGAGGACACCGTGCAGGAAATATCGCTAGTGAGATGGCGGTCACAGACCTCGGTGTGGCTTGGGTGGATACCCAAATTGACTCAGTCAATGAAGTTCGTGAGTGGTTTGCCCACTACCTAGAGATTGAAAATCAAAAAATTCATCAACTAGGTCAGGACGAAGCCTACAGAGGCATGGGAACAACGCTAGAAGCTGTTGCGTTTATTGACAACCAAGCCATCTATGCTCACATTGGAGATTCTCGTATCGGTTTGATTCGTGGAGAAGAATACCACCAGTTGACGAGTGACCATTCTTTGGTCAACGAATTGCTCAAGGCTGGTCAATTGACTCCAGAAGAAGCAGAAACTCACCCTCAAAAGAATATCATCACCCAGTCTATCGGACAAAAAGATGAAATCCAGCCAGATTTTGGGATGATTACACTGGAATCAGGAGATTATCTCTTGCTCAATAGTGATGGTTTGACCAATATGATTTCGGCAAGCGAGATTTATGATATCGTAACCAGCGATATTTCCCTAGCAGACAAGGCGGCAACCCTCATTCGCTTCGCTAACAATGCAGGAGGTTTAGACAACATTACGGTTGCCCTTGTTTACATGAACGAGGAGGCAGCAGAATGATCCAAATCGGCAAGATTTTTGCCGGGCGGTATCGGATTGTCAAGCAGATTGGTCGAGGAGGCATGGCAGATGTTTACTTGGCCAAGGATTTGATCCTAGACGGGGAAGAAGTGGCAGTGAAGGTCCTGAGGACCAACTACCAGACGGACCCGATTGCTGTGGCACGTTTCCAGCGTGAAGCGAGGGCCATGGCGGATCTGGACCATCCTCATATCGTTCGGATAACAGATATTGGTGAGGAAGACGGTCAACAGTACCTAGCTATGGAATACGTTGCAGGCCTTGACCTCAAGCGCTATATTAAAGAACACTATCCTCTTTCAAACGAAGAAGCAGTTCGGATCATGGGGCAAATCCTCTTGGCCATGCGCTTAGCCCATACTCGAGGAATAGTTCACCGGGATTTGAAACCTCAAAATATCCTCTTGACACCTGACGGCACAGCTAAGGTCACGGACTTTGGGATTGCCGTAGCCTTTGCGGAGACCAGTCTGACCCAGACAAACTCAATGTTAGGCTCTGTTCATTATTTATCACCTGAACAAGCACGTGGTTCTAAAGCGACCTTCCAGAGCGATATCTATGCAATGGGGATTATCTTCTATGAAATGCTGACGGGGCATATCCCTTATGATGGGGATAGTGCGGTTACGATTGCCCTCCAGCATTTCCAGAAGCCACTTCCGTCCGTCATAGCTGAAAATCCATCTGTCCCTCAGGCTTTAGAAAATGTTGTCATCAAGGCAACTGCTAAGAAGCTGTCAGATCGTTATCAGTCTGTTTCAGAAATGTATGTGGACTTGTCAACTAGCTTGTCTTATAATCGCCGGAATGAACCGAAACTGGTCTTTGACGATGCGAGTAAGGCAGACACTAAGACTTTACCTAAAGTTCCACAAAGTACACTGACATCGATTCCTAAAGCTCCGGCGCAGGAAGAACGCCCTCAGCCAAAGAAACCAACTCAACCGGTGGCAGAGCCGGCTCCAGCGCCAAAGCCAGCCAAGAAACGGAAGTTTAAGGCTCGCTATATGATTCTTTTGGCTAGTCTCCTATTGGTTGTAGCCTCTTTGGTCTGGATTTTGTCAAGAACACCAGCAACGCTTGCTATTCCTGACGTAGCTGGACAAACCGTTGCAGAGGCTAAGGAAGCTCTTAAAAAATCCAAGTTTGAAGCCGGTGAAGAAAAGTCAGAGGCCAGCGATACCGTAGCAGAAGGACGTGTTATTCGAACGGATCCAGAAGCTGGTAGCGGCCGAAAAGAAGGAACCAAGGTCAATTTGATTGTTTCTTCTGGTAAGCAATCCTTCCAATTGAGCAATTATGTCGGACGTAAGTATACGGAAGTTGTAGCTGAACTCAAGGAGAAGAAGGTTCCTGAAAATCTAATCAAGATGGAAGAGGAAGAATCCAGCGAAAGCGAACCTGGCACCGTCCTCAGACAGACCCCTGCATCGGGTTCGACCTATGATCTCTCAAAAGCTACTACGATTACCTTAACAGTGGCTAAGAAGGTGACTAGTGTCAGCATGCCGAACTACATTGGTTCAAGTCTCGAGTTTACAAAGAATAACTTGACTCAGATTGTCGGTGTGAAGGAAGCAAATATTGAGGTTGTAGAAGTATCAACTGCTCCTGAAGGAACGGCAGAAGGAACTGTTGTAAGTCAAACGCCAAGAGCAGGAGAACTGGTTGATCTTGCAAGTACGCGTATCAAACTTTCCATCTACAAACCAAAAACACCACCGTCATCTTCATCCTCTAATCCTGCCCAACGTGGGAACCAGGGTTCTCCTACAAGTCCAACCCAGGGGAACCAGCAAGGAAATCAACAAGGTAACCAACAAGGCAACAATCCTCCAACGAATCAACCAAACGGTGAAGGAAACCACGAAAGTTCGCGAGATTAAACGAATCTTTGTCATGATTTCATGACAAAGATTTTTTTTCACAAGATTTTGTGATAAAATATAGGAAGTAGAAAAAAGGAGGAGAAAATGGACGAATCGAGAGAGTTGAATGCCGTCATTGATGTGATTATGCTAGCAGGAACCATTCTCCTGAAAAGTGGCTCAGAGATTCATCGGGTTGAGGATACTATGATCCGTATTGCCCATTCGCAGGGAATAATGGATTGCAATGTTCTTGCCATGCCCGCAGCTATTTTCTTTTCTATTGAAAACACCAATATTTCTCGGATGAAACGGGTGACCTCATCCTCTTATAACATTGAAAAAGTCTGTGATGTCAACCAAGTATCACGGGAGCTTGTCGGAGGGCAGATTGATCTCTCGACAGCCTTTAATAAGCTGAAAGAAATCGGCAATCAAGCCCTTCCTTATACCAAGTTCCAAGTGACTGTAGCAGCGACCCTCAGTGCCCCTTTCTTCTCGATTATGTTTGGAGGCAATGTCTATGACGCTTTTGGTGCGGCTATTGCGACCTTATTTGGTTTTGCCTTCTCTCTCTACGTAGAGAAGTTTGTCCGCATTCCTTTTGTAACGGCCTTTGCGGGTGCATTTGTCTTCGGATTGATCGCCCAGTTCTGGGCCCGCTATACAGGATTTCCTTCGACGGCAGACCTAATCATAGCAGGAGCGGTCATGCCCTTTGTTCCAGGGATTGCTCTGACAAATGCGGTACGGGATATCATGACCAACCATATCAACTCTGGTATGAGCAAGATGTTTGAATCTTTGCTCATTACCCTCGCTTTAGGGGCTGGCACCTCTGTCGCCCTGGTTTTGATGACATAAGATGACTCTAACAAGTATTTTGCTCCAAGCAGTGGCGAGTTTACTCGCCATTATCACCTTTCTAATCGTACTGAATGTTCAACGCTCCATGCTCCTACCTGGTGGTATTTTGGGAATGGGCGTTTGGCTCCTCTATCTCGTGCTCAAAGAACCAACCAATGTTATTGTCGCGACCTTTATCGCAGCAGTAATTGGCTCTTGCATCAGTCAGATTTTAAGTATTGTCTATAAGACACCAGCGGTGGTCTTTGTCTTGGCTATTCTTGCCCCCTTGGTGCCGGGTTATTTATCCTATCGAACGACAGCTTTCTTTGTGACAGGAGATTACAGCCATGCTATTGCCAGCGCGACTTTGGTGGTTATGTTAGCCCTCGTTATTTCTATTGGAATGGCAAGTGGAACAGTAATTCTAAAGCTTTATTACTACATCCGCAAACAACGAGGAATCTCTTCCTAATGCAGTCAAAGCAAAGACTTGATTTGTTGAATCAAGTCTTTTTTCTCTCTTTTGTCCCTATTTGTGATAAAATAGAATGAAACGATTTTTTACAATGAATGAAAAAACAGAGGTAAATATGACAATCGGTATTGATAAGATTGGTTTTGCGACCAGTCAATATGTCTTGAAATTACAAGACTTAGCAGAAGCGAGGGGAGTTGACCCCGAAAAATTTAGCAAGGGACTCTTGTTAAATGAAATTAGTATTGCACCACTGACTGAGGACATTGTTACCTTGGCAGCTAGTGCCAGCAACTCTATCCTCACAGATAAAGAAAAAGAAGAAATCGATATGGTCATCGTGGCAACCGAGTCAGGGATTGACCAGAGTAAGGCAGCGGCAGTCTTTGTTCATGGCTTGTTAGGTATTCAGCCTTTCGCTCGTAGCTTTGAAATTAAAGAAGCCTGCTATGGAGCGACAGCTGCCCTTCATTATGCTAAATTGCATGTGGAAAATTCTCCAGAGTCTAAGGTTTTGGTCATTGCCAGTGATATTGCCAAGTATGGTGTGGGAACTCCAGGTGAGCCAACCCAGGGTGCTGGAAGTGTGGCGATGCTAATCACTCAAAATCCGCGCATCATGGCCTTTAACAATGATAACGTTGCTCAAACGCGAGACATCATGGATTTCTGGCGTCCGAACTACTCAAGCACTCCTTATGTAAACGGCATGTACTCGACCCAACAGTATCTTGATTGCCTGACAACGACTTGGGATGAATACAAGAAACGCTATGATTGGACTATGGATGACTTTGCGGCTATCTGCTTCCACTTGCCTTATCCTAAGTTGGCCCTAAAAGGCTTGCGCAAGATGATGGACAAAACTTTGTCTAAAGAAAAACAGAATAGTTTGCAAGAGAACTTTGATAAGTCCATCCTTTACAGTCAGATGATTGGAAATATCTACACGGGTTCCCTCTTCCTCGGACTTCTCTCCCTTTTGGAAAATGCAGAGACTTTGAAGGCTGGAGATAAAATTGCCCTCTACAGTTATGGAAGTGGAGCGGTTTCAGAGTTCTTTAGTGGTGAATTGGTCGAAGGCTATGAGGCTTACCTTGATAAGGAGCGCTTGAGCAAACTCAAGCAACGTACAGCCCTATCCGTTGCAGACTATGAAAAAGTCTTCTTCGAAGAGGTGCAGTTGGATGAATCTGGTTCAGCCCAATTTGCAGGCTATGAATATCAAGACTATGCCTTGGTTGAAATTGTCGACCACCAACGCCGTTATAGCAAGGTTGAAAAATAATGAAGATAAGTTGGAATGGATTTTCTAAAAAAACATACCATGAGCGCCTAGAGTTGTTGAAAGATCAGGCGCTCCTTAGTCCTGAAAAGCAAACGAGTCTGGAGCAGGATGAACAAGTCAGCTTGGCAGTTGCAGATCAGCTGAGTGAGAATGTGGTGGGAACTTTTTCTCTGCCTTATTCCATCATTCCAGAGCTTGTGGTGAATGGTCAGGACTACACAGTTCCCTATGTGACAGAAGAACCGTCTGTGGTTGCTGCGGCCAGCTATGCCAGCAAAATCATCAAGCGAGCAGGTGGCTTTACTGCTCAAGTTCATCAGCGCCAGATGATTGGGCAGGTAGCCCTTTATCAAGTTGCTGATCCAGAGCTAGCGCAAGAGAAGATTGCCAGCAAGAAGGCGGAGCTCTTAGAACTTGCCAATCAAGCCTATCCTTCTATCGTCAAACGTGGTGGCGGGGCGCGTGATTTGCATGTAGAGCAGATCAAAAGTGAAACAGACTTTCTCGTTGTTTATCTCCATGTCGATACCCAGGAAGCCATGGGAGCCAATATGCTCAACACCATGCTGGAGGCTTTGAAACCAGTCTTAGAAGAACTTGTCCAACTACGCGACCGATTCTCTGGTGACTGCAAGCTGTCGTATCGCCTTTCGCTACTTGAGCCGACAAAAGGATGAAGCCAGAGAAATAGCAGAGAAAATAGCTTTGGCTAGCCAGTTTGCGCAGGCTGATCCCTACCGAGCGGCTACCCATAATAAAGGGATTTGTAATGGTATTGATGCCATTTTGATTGCCACGGGTAATGACTGGCGTGCCATCGAAGCTGGGGCCCATGCCTTTGCCAGTCGAGATGGACGCTATCAAGGTCTTAGTCAATGGACACTGGACATGGAAAGAGAAGAATTGGTCGGTGAGATGACATTACCCATGCCGGTAGCTACAAAGGGTGGCTCTATTGGACTCAACCCACGTGTAGCCCTCAGTCATGAACTACTAGGAAATCCTTCAGCCAAGGAATTAGCTCAAATTATCGTGTCCATCGGTCTTGCCCAAAACTTTGCGGCCCTCAAAGCCTTGGTCAGTACGGGCATCCAGCAAGGCCACATGAAATTGCAGGCCAAATCCCTAGCTCTCCTAGCTGGTGCTAGTGAGTCCGAGGTTGCTCCACTGGTCGAGCACTTGATTGCAGAAAAAAACTTTAACTTAGAGACAGCCCAGCGCTATCTCGAAAACTTAAGATCATAAAAAAACTCAGACGAATTCGTCTGAGTTTTTTGTACTTAAATACTTTTTCCTGGTAATAGTGTGACTGGTAAGAAGTAACCAGTTGTCGCGACCTCTTTGCCTTCAATCTTCTGCAAGAGGAGATCAACAGTGAGGTGGGCAATCTCTTTCATAGGTTGCTTAATCGTTGTCAGGTGAGGATAGTAGTTCTCGATAAAGTAGGTCCCATCATAGCCGATGACCTTGAGCTCACCAGGAACAGAAATTCCCAGCTCTTGAGCTATTTTGATAACCAGGATAGCTGTCAAATCATCTGAAGCAAAGATAGCATCTGGTTTCTGATGGGTCAAGATATTCTTGATTTCCATTTCTTTTCGGACGGGAGAAAAGTCACTCGAAACATTGATAATAGGCGCTTTTGGGAGAACAGAGGCAAAGCCAGCGTGGCGCAGTCCAGTCGGTGAGTTCGAGTTGTCATTTCCCGTAATCATGATGATAGACTGGGCGCCAGTCTTGACCAGAGTTTGGGCGGCGAGGACCCCGCCACCGTAGTTATCAGAGGAGACGACAGGGATGTCTGGAGACAAGTTTCGGTCAAAGGAAATGATCGGTGCTGTCACACGATTGTAGTCTTCGATTCCCAAGTTGTGACTTCCAGAAATGATACCATCGACCTGGTTGGCCTCCAGCATTTCAATGTACTCCCGTTCTTTTTCAGAGTCATGTTCGCTGTTACAGATGATGGTCTTGTAGCCATTCTTGAAGAGTTGGTGTTCCAACTTGTCAATCAACTCCGCATAAAAGACATGACTGATGTTTGGAAAAATAAGTCCAATCAACTTGGCAGATTTTCCTTGGAGACTTCGAGCCAGATTATTGGGCTTGTAGCCCAATTCTCGCATGGCTTCATTAACCTTTTGAATGGTTTTCTCAGATAGATACCCCTTTTTATTGATGACCCGTGAGACGGTAGTAGGGCTGACGCCTGCAAGTTTTGCGACATCAGTTAGTTTTGCGACCATAATCTAATTCATAGTAAGTTCCAGTTGGGTTTCCAAACTTGATGAGGATACCGTTTTGATCCACATGTGGGAAGACACGACCAGAAAATACTTTTTCTCCTTTATTGATGAAAATTTCAAATACTGACTTATCGATGAAGATAGTGGCAGTAGTAGCTTGGTTATCGATAGGGCAAGAACGAGTCGTACCAAATTCTTGGGCGTACTGTTGACCAGCCTGACTACGATCCACTGTCACCTGTCCATTGACAAGGTCAAAGTGGATGGAAAGCCCCTTGCCTTCTTTATCAGCGAGCAAGACAATCTCGCTTTGGCTATTGGCCTCCAAGTTGAGCTCGAGTTCATAGGTGTTATTGGTTTGAGTACGATTTGAGAAGGCCTCTTCAGAAGAACGAAGTTCTTTGACGGCTGAGACAGGATATTGGTAGAGTTTGCCATCTTTGATAGTGAGTTCTTTGACCAATGAGAAGGTTCCTTGGTTGTCAAAACGGTCAGATGGGTAAGAAACATCTGGCAACCCAAGCCAACTTACTGCTAGTGCACGTCCATCTGGAGCGTTAAAGGCTTGAGTTGCATAGGCTTCAAAACCATAGTCTAGATTTTGCAATGGAGACACATCGACCATTTTGGCATTTTGAGGGGCAAAGGAAGCCCCAATCTTATACATATTTGGATAGATATTATCATAGTCTAGAACACCCTTATCCAATCCTTGTGGACAGTAGAGAAGGACAGGTTGCTCCCCTACAAAGACCAGATTTGGACATTCCATCATGTAGGCAGTACGGTCGTTAGCAAAGTCAAGGTCGCCAACTGCTTGCCAGTTTGTATAATCATTGTCCACAGCCTTGTAGAGACGGACGAAGCCTTTTTTCTCCAAGTCCTGTCCACCGACGATAGCATAATATTGACCTTTAAAGTTAAAAATTTGTGGGTCACGGAAGTGATCAGTAGAGTCTGCTGGCTGGTCAATCAAGATCTTGTCAATCTTTGTAATCTTGCCATCCTTGTCCATCAAAGCCCCAATCTGGTAAGGGTGACGGATCCAGTTTTCATCACGGACATTTCCAGTATAAAATAGGAACAACTGATCGCCAAACTGCATGGCAGAACCAGAGTAGGCACCGTGGCTATCCAATGGAGTATCTGGTAAAACTTTGACTCCAGTTTCTGTAAAGTGCACTAAATCATCACTTTCAAGCTGCACCCAAGACTTCAACCCATGGGCTGCACCAAAGGGGAAGTTTTGGTAAAAGAGAATCCATTTGCCATCAAAATAAGAAAAGCCATTTGGATCATTGAGAAGCCCCATTTTAGGCTCGACATGGTAACGAGTATGCCAAGGAGATTGTGCCATCTTTTCCTTGATTTGCTTGATTTCATCAGTAGACCAGTCTTCATAGCGTCTGTAACGGCGCTCAGTTGTCCATTCCATTTTATCTTTCCTCCATAAGTTCTATTCTATTATTAATAGTAAACGTTTTCGGCAAAAAAAGCAAGTCTTTTATGTTAAAAAAGAGAAAAACATGTCAAACGATTGCCAGAAATCAAGTGAAGGAAACATGGTAAATTTTCACGAAAAAATGAAAGAAAATGTAAATAAAAGCCTTGATTCCTCAAGTATAAAGATATTTTTTTGAGGAAAAAGAGAATATCCCTCAAAAACGAGCAAAAATAATCAGAGAAAAAAGAATGGGAATAAAAAATTCTGCAAAACGCTTGACATATTTTAGAAACATGATAAAATAATAGTCGTAGGGCGAATAAAATCGCTTTCAAACAAGAACAAAATTTTTATAAGGAGATTTTTGCAAATGAACAATCAGGATATTGCAAAAAAAGTCATCGAAGCCTTAGGTGGACGTGAGAACGTTAATAGTGTAGCTCACTGTGCGACTCGTCTTCGCGTTATGGTTAAAGATGAAGCGAAAATTAACAAAGATGCTATCGAGAGCTTGGAAAAAGTTCAAGGTGCTTTCTTTAACTCAGGTCAATACCAAATCATCTTTGGTACTGGTACAGTAAACAAGATGTACGATGAAGTCGTAGCTCTTGGTTTGCCAACTTCAACAAAAGCTGAAATGAAAGCAGAAGCTGCTAAACAAGGAAATTGGTTCCAACGTGCCATCCGTACTTTCGGTGACGTTTTCGTTCCAATCATTCCAGTTATCGTAGCAACTGGTCTCTTCATGGGTGTTCGTGGTCTCTTGACTGCTCTTGGAATGACACTTCCAGAAGATGTGACAACTTATACTCAGATCTTGACTGACACTGCCTTTATTATCTTGCCAGGTTTGGTTGTTTGGTCAACTTTCCGTGTATTCGGTGGTAACCCAGCCGTTGGTATCGTTCTTGGTATGATGCTCGTTTCTGATTCGCTTCCAAATGCCTGGGCTGTTGCGTCTGGTGGTGAAGTAACTGCAATGCAGTTCTTCGGATTTATCCCAGTTGTAGGTTTGCAAGGTTCAGTTCTTCCAGCCTTCATTATCGGTGTTGTCGGAGCTAAGTTTGAAAAAGCAGTTCGCAAGGTTGTTCCAGATGTACTTGACCTCTTGGTAACACCGTTCGTAACACTCCTTGTAATGTCAATTCTTGGATTGTTTGTTATCGGACCAGTCTTCCACGTTGTTGAAAACTACATCCTCATTGGAACTAAAGCAATTCTTAACTTGCCATTCGGACTTGGTGGTTTCTTGATTGGTGGAGTTCACCAATTAATCGTCGTATCAGGTGTTCACCACATCTTCAACTTGCTTGAAGTTCAATTGCTTGCTGCTGACCATGTTAACCCATTCAACGCTATCATTACTGCAGCTATGACTGCTCAAGGTGCTGCGACAGTAGCCGTTGGTGTGAAAACTAAAAATCCTAAACTTAAAACACTTGCTTTCCCAGCTGCTCTTTCTGCCTTCCTAGGTATTACTGAGCCTGCTATCTTCGGGGTTAACTTGCGTTTCCGTAAGCCATTCTTCCTTTCATTGATTGCTGGTGCAATCGGTGGTGGATTGGCATCTATCCTTGGACTTGCTGGTACTGGTAATGGTATCACAGTCATCCCTGGTACAATGCTTTACATTGGTAACGGACAACTTCTACAATACCTTCTTATGGTAGCTGTATCATTTGTTCTTGGTTTTGCCCTTACCTACATGTTTGGTTACGAGGACGAAGAAGAAGTTGCTAGTGAAGTGGCGACAGAACGCTTGGTTCAAGAAGAAACAACTGGTAACATTCCAGTAGCTCCTCAAAATGAAACAATCCAAACTCCAATCGTTGGGGACGTAGTTGCCCTTGAGAATGTTGATGATCCAGTCTTTTCAAGTGGTGCAATGGGACAAGGTATCGCAGTAAAACCAAGCCAAGGTGTGGTTTATGCACCAGCTGATGCAGAAGTATCGATCGCCTTTGCCACAGGACATGCTTATGGTTTGAAGACAGCTAATGGAGCTGAAATCTTGATCCACGTTGGTATCGATACGGTGACTATGAACGGTGAAGGCTTTGAACAAAAAGTTGCTCAAGGCGACAAGGTTAAAGCTGGTGACGTTCTTGGAACCTTTGACTCAAACAAAATCGCTGCTGCAGGTCTTGATGACACAACAATGATTATCGTAACCAACACAGCAGACTACGCTTCTGTGACACCAGTCGCAAGTGGCTCTGTTGTCAAGGGTGACGCTATCATCGAAGTGAAAGCCTAGTCCTCTTCGAAAACCAGATCTAAAAACAAAACGAACAAATATCATGTTTGTTCGTTTTTACTTGGATGGTAAGATTTACAGAGGAAAATCTAAAATATTGAGAAATCTAGCCTTTTAAAATGTGCTATAATAGAGAAAACAAAGATAAGAGGTTTATCATGACAAAATTATATGGAAGCTTAGAAGCGGGCGGTACAAAGTTTGTCTGTGCTGTCGGAGATGAAAATTTTAACATTGTAGAAAAAACACAGTTTCCTACAACAACTCCTATCGAGACCATCGATAAAACCATCGAATTCTTTTCAAAATTCGATAATCTTGCAGGTCTTGCCATCGGTTCCTTTGGTCCGATCGATATCGATAAAAACTCAAAAACCTATGGCTTTATCACAACGACTCCAAAACCTCATTGGGCTAATGTAGACCTACTTGGTGCCCTTCGCCGCTCCCTCAACGTACCCATGTATTTCACCACAGACGTGAACAGCTCTGCCTATGGTGAAGTGGTTGCTCGTAACAATGCTGGTGGCCGTATCGAGAACCTGGTCTACTACACAATCGGTACAGGTATCGGAGCAGGTGTTATCCAACGTGGTGAGTTTATCGGTGGTGTCGGTCACCCTGAGATGGGTCACTACTATGTGGCTAAACACCCAATGGATGTAGAAAAAGAATTTAACGGCGTCTGTCCTTTCCATAAGGGTTGTTTGGAAGGCTTTGCGGCTGGACCAAGCCTCGAAGCTCGTACAGGTATTCGTGGTGAAAACATCGAACTCAACAGTTCTGTCTGGGATGTTCAAGCCTACTATATCGCTCAGGCTGCGGTCAATGCTACAGTAACTTTCCGTCCAGATGTGATCGTCTTTGGTGGTGGGGTTATGGCCCAACAACACATGCTGGACCGTGTACGTGAGAAATTCACAGCTCTTCTCAACGGCTACCTACCAGTACCAGATGTGCGTGACTATATCGTGACTCCAGCAGTTGCTGGAAATGGTTCTGCCACACTTGGGAACTTTGTCCTCGCTAAGAGTGTCGCAAAATAAAACAAACAAAAAATCCGCTTGGGAAACCAAACGGATTTTTCTATTCTCAAAACATCTGCCAGAAGAAATCAATAATATAGGTCAAACCATATGTATAAACCACTAGGGTAAAGGGCTTGGTCAAAACGATGATAATCATATAGCGCTTAAAGGTCATCTTGGTAAGGGCAGCCAGCATACAGAGAAAGTCAGCTGGGCTAACTGGCCAGATCATCATAAAGATAAAGAAACGCTCGAAACGATTGCCCTTATCTAGCCAACCGATGTACTTGTCATAGGTGCGCTTGCTGACGACGGACTGGACAAAGGCAGCTCCATAGAGACGGACGAGGTAAAAGATAATGGCACAGCCAATCACGATGCCGATATAGTTATAGATAGTCCCGATGATGTGGCCGTAAATAAAGACCCCAGCCACTGAGGTCAAAGCTCCCGGAATGATCGGAACGACGGTTTGTAGGATCTGTAAAAAGATAAAGAGTGGTGGCCCCCAAACCCCAGCTTGCTGGATAAAGGCCGATAGGGTTTCCTTGGACTGTAACACTCCTGCCTGATAGGCCCAAATACAGAAAATCAAGGTGCCGACTCCCCCGACGATAGATGAAATATTGATGACTTGCTGTAGAAGGGGAGAAACAGCTTTCATTTGCTTGTGCTGTGACATAGAAACTCCTTATAGATAGTATGATTCTACTATACCATATTTTTCTTATAAAGACTAATTTGATTCCTTATCTTGCTTTTTATATAAGTGTGGTACAATTAAAGGAGTAAGTCAAGAGATATAATGGTGAAAGAAATGTTAGATTTAAAATTTAAAGGAAGATGGAGAAAGTACCAAAAGGAAGTCTTAAATCGTTTTCAGAACTATCAAACAGATGGCCATGTTCACCTAGTGGCGGCACCAGGGTCCGGCAAGACCACCATTGGTATCGAGCTGATCGCTCGTTTTGGCAACCCAGCCCTTGTCTTGGTTCCAACTGTCACCATTCGTGAACAATGGGTGGACAGGATTCAAACAGCCTTTTTAGAGAACGAACAGAAGATTTCAGATCTCGTTTCCCAAAACTTAAAGGAGATGAAAGCATTAACGATTGTGACCTATCAGGCTTTTCATAGTGCTATGAACCAACTTCAATCACAAGAAGATGGAGAAGCAGAGGATTTTGTGGGATTTGATTTGCTTGCAAGTCTAAGAACTCAGAAAGTTGCGACTCTTTGCTTGGACGAATGCCACCACCTGCGCAATGAATGGTGGAAAAGTCTGGAAGCCTTTCGCAAGCAGTATGGACCGCTGAAACTCATCTCCTTGACAGCGACACCACCTTATGACAGCGATCCTGAACTCTGGGAACGCTATATCCGTATGTGTGGGGAAATCGACCAAGAAATCACGGTACCTGAACTAGTCAAGGAAGATACTCTTTGCCCTCATCAGGATTTTGTCTATATGTGTTCACCAACAGCTGAAGAGGCGGAACGTCTCAAACGGTTTGAGGAGACTAAGTGGGACTATATTCACCACCTTATAGTCGATCCTGATTTTCAAACATTTGTAGCAGGGTCTAAGGTCCTCAAAGGGGATATTTCATCTGATTTGCTCTTAGAAGATCCCAAGTACTTGTCTGCTATGTTGATTTATATGCATTCTCAGGGGTTAACGATTCCTCCCTCTTTACAAAATTTACTGGGAACCCAGAAGCTTCCAGCATTGACCTCCTACTGGCTGGAGACGCTGTTGCAGAGCATACTCTATCAGACACCAGATTGGTATGAGGATCCAGATGGATATAGGAAAAAGTTAGAGGCTGACTTGAAGGCGCGTGGGTTGGTGGAAAAACGTCAGGTTTATCTGGTTAAGTCTAAGGCTTCCGATCAGCTTTTAACCCAATCTCTAGGGAAGTTGTCTGCCATTGCCGATATCTTTTTGACGGAGTATGAGAGTCTAGGTCAGGAACTGAGACAGTTAGTACTAGCTGACTATATTCGCAAGGATTTTGCCACCTATCTGGGAGATGATCAGGCAACCATTTCTCAGTTGGGGGTACTCCCTTATTTTGAAAGCATTCGTCGAAAAGCTCAGGAGCAAGAGATCCCTGTATCTTTAGCTGTCTTGTCAGGTAGTGTTGTTATTTTGCCTACCGATGTGGTAGCAGAGTTGAAGGAACTCTTGCCTCAGGTTCCTCTTAGTTTCTCATCTATTGGTCACTTGGATCCAAAAGATTATGTGCAGGTTGGTTTTCCGAGCTCAGCTAAGGGAATCGTAGCGGCGGTGACGGAGCTTTTTCAACGAGGGCGGATTCAAGTCCTAGTCGGAACCAAATCTCTCCTCGGAGAGGGTTGGGATGCTCCTTGTGTTAATTCCCTAATCCTCGGAAGCTTTGTGGGGAGCTTTATGCTGAGTAACCAGATGCGTGGGCGTGCCATTCGTATCTGGCCGGGACATCCAGAAAAGACCAGCAACATCTGGCATCTGGTAGCCGTTCAAGCGCAAGCACTTATCACTCTTCCTGGTGAGGAGCCTAGACCAGAGAGCAATCAGGATCTGCAGACCTTGTCGCGACGGATGGAGCATTTTCTTGGATTGGCTTATAATCAGGAGAGTATTGAGACCGGTTTGGATCGTTTGGATTTTCCAAAGCCCCCTTTTAAGAAAAAGCAAATTAGTGAGTACAATGAGCGAGTTAAGAGTCTCTCCAAGGATCGAGCAGACTTGAGACAAAAATGGCAAGATGCTCTTGTCGTAGCGGATCAATTTGAGATAGTTACAGAAGTCGCGGCTCAAAAACAGAAGGTCCCAGTCATGCTCTTGCTTGATGCATTAAAATGGGTTCGCATGTCATTGCTCTTGTTGGCGGTAGATTTGTTGGTTTTGCTATTTAGATTGAGATTGATCGGTGTTTGGTGGCTTACAACAGCCTGTCTCCTCTTTTTGGTCTTTGCCTCTTGGCGCTATCTCCGCTATAAGAGTCCCTATAAACGCTTGCAGTCTCTGGGTGAGCAAATCCGAAAGGCTCTGCTAGATTCGGGGCATCTAACGGATGATCAATCCCGTGTTCAGGTAGAGGAGGACAAGGAAAACTACATGGTCTTTGCCTATCTCAAGGGAGGAAGCATGAGGGACAAGGAGCTGTTTGCACAGACTTTGGGAGAGTTCTTTGCTCCAGTAAACAATCAGCGCTATCTCTTGAAGGCAGAGAAAGTCCGACAAGGTCAGTCACCTTACTATGTCGTGCCTAGTCTTTTTGACAAGCGCAAGGAAGAAGCACAGAAATTCCTCGACTTTCTGACGCCGACTATCGGACATTATCATCTCGTCTACACACGAACAGAGACCGGACGGAAAATCCTTCTCGAAGCTCGTATCCAAGCTCTCTCTAACAAAAACGACCGTACCTTGACTAAGAAGAAGGTTAAAAGCCGGTTGGAGTAGGGGCGTATGGGAAAATCTATCTGAAACATGATATAATATAGTAAAATTGTGCATTATAAAGGAGAGAATGATGCAAGTAAAACCAGAACTGGAGATAGAAAAACAACTAATCACCCAACTGGTAACTGGTGAAAGCCAATGGACTTATAGAGAAGACCTCAAAACAGAAGAACAACTATGGGACAATTTCTTTGAGAAACTAGCCCAAAACAACGTTTCCCTGCTGGCAGACCATCCCTTGACTGAACAGGAAAAACGCCAGATTCAAAACCAACTCAACTTTATCAGCTACTACGATGCTGCTAAGTGGTTGGTCGGTGAAAACGGCATTGCCAAGGTTGAAGTTCAGAGAGAGGATGCCAGCCTAGGAACCATCCGATTATCCGTCATCTGGCGAGATAATATCGCTGCTGGTAAGTCTAGCTATGAAGTTGTCAATCAAGTCCAACGAGAAAAAGTAAATCCTATGGACCAAGACCGTAGACTGGATGTTACTCTTCTCATCAACGGTTTACCCATGATTCAAATCGAACTTAAGAGTTCCCAAGCAGCATTTATCGATGCTTTTCACCAAATTAAAAAATATGACCGCGAAGGCAAGTTCCGTGGTATCTACTCTAGCTTGCAGATGTTTGTTGTGACTAACAAGGTCGATACTCGTTATATCGCTGCAGCTCGTGAAAATAAACTCAACAAGCAATTTCTAACCAAGTGGGTGGATAAGGACAATCATCCTGTGACAAACCTGACTAGCTTTGCCCACGAAGTCCTTTCTATCCCTCGTGCTCACCAGATGGTCATGCAGTATTCTGTCATTGATGATAGCAAGAAAGCTCTCATCCTCTTGCGCCCCTACCAGATTCATGCTATTGAAGCAGTGCAGGAAGCATCTCGTCAGCAAGCATCAGGCTATGTTTGGCATACGACAGGTTCAGGAAAGACTCTGACTTCTTATAAGGTAGCGAGGAATCTCCTTCAGATTCCTTCCATCCAAAAGACGATTTTTGTCGTTGACCGCAGGGACTTGGACCAACAGACCACTTCATCTTTTCTCTCTTATGCGACCAATGATGTCATTGATATTGATGAGACGGATAATACCCATGATTTGGTCAAGCGCTTAGGAAGCAATGATAAGCGTGTGGTGGTAACCACCATCCAGAAAATCACCACCATGATGCGCAAGTTTGACCAAGGTCTTTACCAAAGAGATGCGGATAAAATCAAGGGTCTCCGAGTGGTCTTTGTCGTGGATGAATGCCACCGTGCAGTGACACCACAAACACAAAAAGACATTAAAGCCTTTTTCCCTCAGTCCCTCTGGTATGGATTTACAGGAACGCCTATCTTTAAGGAAAATAAACGCCAGCAGGTCGGCGACCTCGCCCAAACCACCCAGCAACAGTATGGAGACCGTCTCCATGAGTATACAGTCAAGGAAGCCATCCATGACGGAGCTGTCTTAGGCTTTAAGGTCGATTATCGTAATACCCTCATCACGGATAAATCTGAAGATGACGTACCAGATACTGTCTATGAGAATGAGGAACACATGCTGGAAGTCTTGGATGCCATTATCAATAAATCCCGTCAACAACTAGGCTTCCAAAAAGGAGTGGGTAAGACCTACAATGCCATCCTGACTGTCAAGTCCATCCCTCAAGCCCAAGCCTACTATGACCTTCTCAAAAGAGTCAAGGCTGGTCAAACACGTGTCAAGGTGTCGGAGAGGGTTAAGCAGGTCCTTCCTGACTTTCCAAAGGCGACCATCACCTACTCCGTTACGGAGAATGAAGAAGACTCAAGAGCCAACCAAGACCACATGAAGCAGGTCTTAGAGGACTATAACCAAGAGTTTGATACTCACTTTACCATGGCGGATCTTCGTGGCTTTAACACCGATGTCAATAATCGCCTTGCTCGAAAACAGGATAAATACCTCTATCGAAAGGAACAGTTGGACTTGGTTATCGTGGTCAATCGTCTCTTAACGGGATTTGATGCGCCTTGTCTATCGACCCTCTTTATTGACAGAAAGCCCATGCAACCACAGGATCTGATTCAGGCCTTTAGTCGAACCAACCGTATTTTTGATTCTAGTAAGACCTATGGTCATATCATCACCTTCCAAAAGCCCCTAACCTTTAAGGAAGCAGTGGATAATGCCCTTAAACTCTACTCAAATGGTGGAGAAAACGAGGTCCTAGCCCCAAGCTGGGAAGAGGAAAAGAGGAACTTTTTACGGAGTTGCAGTGATTTCCAAAATCTCATCACCGATGATCCTGAGGAAGGACTCCAAATCGAGCAAATCTCTACACCTGAGTTGAGAAAGCTCGCCAAGGCCTATCAAGTCTTTGATAAATATCTAGCCTCTATCCGAGTTTATAAAGAGTATGATGAGGAAGAAATTTACGCCCAGACGGGACTAAGCGCAGAAGAATTGGAAACTTATCTTGGCTTCTATCAAAATATCCTAGCTGAATTAAAAAGCCGAAGAGATGATGGTGATGAGGGTGGGGAACCCCTTGATATCCACTATGAACTAGAGTCTATCCAAGTGGATGAGATCAACTATGCCTATATCTTGACCTTGATCCAAAGTCTGATCGAGCAAGGCCAGAGTCAAGAAAAGAACCTAAGCGCTCAAGATAGAGAAACAGTGGATACCTATATTCATAGCCTTGAGAAGACCAATCCAAATCTTGCCCATATCATCACTGAACTATGGAAGGAAGTACTGGACAAGCCAGAAAGCTATCGTGGTCAGTCTATCGCAAATATCTTGGATCAGATGATTGAGGCGGTCATCCAGCAACACATCCAAGTATTTAGCAAACGTTGGTATGTCGGAGAGGATGAACTCCGTTACTATGTCGAGCACTACCGTAAGGGAGCTAAAAAACAACTAGGAGAAAGCCAACTGACCAAGAGCCAGCGCTATCAGGACTATAAGATAGAAGTGGCAGATGCCCTCAATCCTCTCCTCTATAAAAAACAAATCAAGGAGGCATGTAAGCAACTTGTCGAAGAAGTCATTGAGCCGTTGAGGGTTGGAAGGTAGAATATGAAAATACAATTAATTAATTATACTGGTGAGAATAGCAAAGGACTATTAGTAGATTTATGTAATTCGTTTGGAAATGCAGAGTCTTTAGACTCGTACGATCTAAATATAATTGATTTAACAGATGAATTAATATGGCAAAATAGAAGTTTCAGAGCAGATTTTGATACTCTAAATTGTGATGATGATTTTCAAACTTTGAAAACTAGCATTATTCGTTCTAGCAAAACAAATTATTTATATGTTTTACCAAAGAATATTAAATTTAAAACAAATTTTGATAATCCAAATAGGCATTCTAGTAAGGTTCATCTAACTAGTGTATATATTAAGAATAATATTTATAAACTAACAACCAATTTGCAAAAGGTCATTCCTTTTAACTTTACCTTATACTATGAGAAAACTTCAACGTATTTATCGGAAATTGAATTATCAGCTGATTTTTATTTTGACCTAAATATGAGGACAAATGAGGATGGAATTGTAATTTCTAAGAATGAGATATACTCGAGTGGAAGTGAAAAGTTAGTATTTTTAACATTGGGTAGAAATTCAATAACAACTTTACAGATTGAAAATGATAATTTAAAGTTGATATTAGATAATATATTTTTAACACAATCAATTGAAAACGTCCCTAAATGGTTTTCGAAACTAGAATTTTTTGACGATGCCTATCAAACAGGAGTAGCAAAGATAGAAGAAAGAAAAATTCAAGAATCAAAACTTAAAATAGAAAACGTTGAACAAATTATTAAAAAAAATAAATATTATGAATCAATACTTTATAAATCGGGGAAAGAATTAGAACTTGTTCTAATAGAGATGTTAGTAGAAATGCTAGAAATAAAAACTGATTTTAAAGACACTAAAGATGAAGATTTTTCTTTTGAAAAGAATGGAATTCATTATCTATTTGAATTTAAAGGGTTAAATAAAGATCTAAAAAAATCCAATATTTCTCAGTTAATGACTCATGTATATAAATATGCAGAAAAGAAAGAAATTTCGGATAAAATTATTAAGAGAATTATCATTGTAAATCGGTTTAAGGATATAGATCCGAAAGATAGGGAATCAATCAATGATAGTATTATAGATATAGCAAAAAATAAGATATATAATGTGTTAATTATAGACACAATGCAATTTTTAATGCTATTTGAAAAATATAAACTTGGAGAAATAGTTATTGATGAAATTATTACTAGTTTTGATCAAATTGGGCTCTTTGAACTAAGTTAGATATAAAATTAAATATTGTGTTTCATTTTTATATATTTTTATATAAAGAATAGGAGAATGTTTATGAAAAAAAGTGTTGGAGTTAGAGGTGCATATTTACTCTTTTCTAAGGAGGAAGAGATAGAATTACAAGAAAGATATTCCAAAGAAGGTATAGAGATCTTATTTTTTGGAGAAGACAGTTTACAGGCATCTTTCGATTCATTTATTGAAATAATCTTAAATGAAGAAATGTTGAGGGCTATAATAGCAGGACTAACAGTTGAGATTTTAAAAGTGTTAATTTTTAAGGCTGCATCTTCTATTAAGAATAAAAAAATAATAAAATTTGAGTCGGTTGATAAAATTTCACCAGCTACTATCACGATAAAAGCTTCAACTAAAAAAGGAACAATCTATCAAGATTTACAGGATGATATTTCTGACAAAAATTTTTACGAGTCAATTAATAAAATAAAAGAAGCTAAAATACTTTTAGATTCCAACAAAAAAGATGGCATAAACGACTTATTTATAGTTGAAAACAGTGTAGGAAATCTTGAGATAATGACCTTGAAGGAATACATTGAGTATAGGAAAAAGAGTGAAGAAAATGATCAACAGAAACATTCCAAAAATTAGATTTAAAGAATTTATTAATAATTGGAATAACTATAAATTAGGACAGCTTGGAAAATTTAAATCGGGAATAGGTTTTCCAGATAGTCAACAAGGTGGTACAGAAGGGATTCCATTTTTTAAGGTTTCTGATATGAACAATATTGGAAATGAAACTGAGATGAGGAATGCAAATAATTATGTTACACAGGAGCAAATTATGAAAAATAGTTGGAAGGTTATTGATGAAACTCCAGCTATCATATTTGCTAAAGTTGGTGCTGCATTGATGTTAAATAGAAAACGGTTAGTTACTAGACCTTTTCTGATTGACAATAATACTATGAGCTATTCCTTCGATGAATCGTGGGATAAAGATTTTGGTTTAACATTATTTCAAACGATAAATTTGCCTAAGTATGCACAAATCGGTGCTCTTCCTTCATACAATGCTAGTGATATAGCAATGATAAAGGTTAATGTACCAAATGTTCAAGAACAATCCGCCATCGGTTCACTTTTCCACACCCTCGACGACCTTCTGGCTAGCTACAAGGACAATCTGGCCAACTACCAATCTCTCAAGACGACCATGCTCTCAAAGATGTTTCCGAAGACTGGACATACGGTACCTGAGATTCGTTTGGATGGATTTGAAGGTGAGTGGAAAGAAAAGGAATTCAGTAAACTTGTAAAAAGAGTTACTCAAAGTTCTGACTCTGATTCATTGCCAAAGGTAGAGTTTGAGGATATTATTTCTGGTCAGGGAAAGCTTAATAAAGATATTAGTACTAAATTTGATAATCGCAAAGGTATACACTTTAAACCTGGATACACATTATATGGGAAATTACGTCCATATTTAAATAATTGGCTTTTGCCGAAATTTGAGGGAGTAGCTTTAGGAGATTTTTGGGTATTTGATCCAAATGGAAATGATTCAAATTTCATTTATTATTTAGTTCAATCAAATCGCTATCAAAAAGTTGCTAATGACACATCTGGTACTAAAATGCCTCGTTCAGATTGGAAGTCAGTTTCAACAACTATTTTTGCAATTCCACAAACAATTGCAGAACAACAAGCCATCGGTGCCTATTTCTCAAACCTCGATAACCTCATCAACTCTTACCAAGATAAAATTTCTCAGCTTGAAACACTGAAAAAGAAACTCTTGAAGGATATGTTTATATAAAAGGAGTGCAGTAAAATGTCAAAAGTAAAATCAGAAACTCTAAAGAAAGAAGAAAAACCTGTAGTAGCTATCTGCTATGATTTTGATAAAACGCTGTCTCCTGATGATATGCAAGCGCAAGGATTTATACAGAAGCTCGGGTATGAAATCAGTGAATTTTGGAAGAAATCTAATGGTTTTGCCAAGGCTAACAATATGGACAAGAACCTTGCCTATATGTTTACGATGAAAACAGAATCTGCAGGAAAGGTTTTATTTACAAAGACCGAGTTAGCCAAGTTTGGTTCAGAGGTAGAACTATTCCCAGGAGTCAAAGACTGGTTCGAACGCATTCGAAAATACGGGGAAGACAAAGGGGTTATTGTTGAGCATTATATCATTTCATCTGGTTTGAAAGAAATGATAGAGGGGACTTCAATAGCTAAAAATGGTGCTTTTAAAAAAATTTATGCAACTTCTTTTTATTGTGATGAAAATGGTGTTGCAGTCTGGCCTGCTCAAGTTGTTAACTACACCAATAAGACTCAATTTCTTTTTAGAATTACCAAAGGTATTTTAGATGTCAATGACGATGCAGTGAACGATTTTGTTGCTGAAAGTGATTTACGAGTTCCTTTTAGAAATATGGTTTACTTAGGGGATAGTGATACAGATATTCCATGTATGAAGTTAGTCAAAACAAGAGGTGGCTACTCTATCGGTGTATTCAATCCAAAAACCAATGACAGAAAAAAAGTCCACAAAATGACTCAGGATAATCGTATTGATTATTTTGTTCCAGCTGACTACTCAGAAAATACAGAACTTGATAAACTAATCAAGACGATTATTAAAAAGACAGCTTATAATGAATTGTTAGAAAACAAGAAAAATGCTGATAAACTTGAAGCAAGCAAAAGAAAGCGAAAAAGAAATCCAAAACTAAGATAATTATTTGCTAAATTAAAAGAATACCGATTAAGATTTATCGAAGCTAGTATATTTGTATACAAAAGGAGTTACCATGGTATCTGTAACGCAGCGTATAAAAGAAATTAACCAACCTCGAGGTGGTTATCTGCCCATCAAGTTATTTTCAGTAGAGCAGTTCGAAGACCACAGAGTTCTGCATCCTGTAGAGTCTGTATCTCCTAGTTTAGTGGGGATTTGTGTGGACTACTTGACTCGCTTTATGAAAGGGGCAGAAGCCCGTGATGCTTTTAGAATTTCTCTTAGAGGAGCTCATAGGGTTGGCATGGGAGACCTAGCAAAAGCACTACTCGATTTGGTGACAGGATTAGACGATTTATCGATAGAAAGCGCTTGTCGTCTAGCATCCTTTGATGTCGTCATTCGTGCGGGGGTTAAGTATTATAAGCCTTTTGAGGAAATTTCGGTGGATGCAGAAACGATAGAGAATATTCGCATCATGGTAGAGCGAAGTCTTTGCTTTTTCGACCTCTATGGTCCTTTAGTAAAAGATGGCTTTCATTTTCATGGAGGTTATACAGCTACAATTGACAAGGGTGATGGAGATTTTCTTACCAAGGATACACTGTGGGATTTTAAGGTGACTAAAACAGCTCCCAATAAAGACCATACACTACAAGTCCTTGTATACTACATCATGGGTTTACATTCCTTTGACCCCGATTTCCTTTCTATCCAAAATCTTGGATTTTATAACCCTCGAAAAAATATTGTTTATCAACTTCCAGTCTCTTCTATTCCTTTAGATTTGATTCGAACGATTGAGAATGAAGTGATTCGTTATAAATGATTGCTTGTTTAAAAATAAATTGCAAAACTTAGAAAGAAACACTATGGAAACAACACAAACGTCCCAGTCGCTCTACCAAGCCCTGTGGAACTCAGCGGATATTCTCCGCTCTAAGATGGATGCTAATGACTACAAGTCCTATCTTTTGGGCATGGTTTTTTACAAGTATCTGTCAGACAAGATGCTCTTTTTCGTGGCGGAGACCATGGAAGAGGGGACGGATAGTCTTGAGGATGCTCTTGAGGTCTATCGTAACTACTACGAGGATGCGGACACTCACGAGGATCTTCTTGCAGTCATGAAGGACGAACTCAACTATAGTATCAAGCCTGACCTGACCTTTACGGCTCTGGTAGCACGTGTCAATGAGGGGACTTTTCAGCTAGAAGATCTGGCTCAAGGTTTTCGTGATATCGAGCAGAGTGACGACCTTTATGAAAACCTCTTTGAAGATATCGACCTTTACTCTAAAAAGCTAGGGGCGACTCCGCAAAAGCAAAACCAAACGGTAGCAGCGGTCATGAAAGAGTTGGCTGTGCTAGATGTGGCTGGTCATGCGGGCGATATGCTGGGGGATGCCTATGAGTATCTGATCGGTCAGTTTGCGACTGACTCGGGTAAGAAAGCTGGTGAGTTTTATACACCTCAGCCTGTTGCCAAACTCATGACTCAGATTGCCTTTTTAGGTCGTGAAGACCAGCAAGGTTTTACCATCTATGATGCGACCATGGGCTCTGGCTCTCTCTTGCTCAATGCCAAGAAATACTCTCATAAGCCGCAGACGGTGGTCTACTTTGGTCAGGAACTCAACACCTCCACTTATAACTTGGCTCGGATGAACATGATCCTCCACGGAGTTCCTGTTGAGAATCAATTTCTCCACAATGCTGATACACTGGATGAAGACTGGCCGACACAGGAACCAACTAACTTTGATGGTGTTCTCATGAACCCTCCATACTCTGCCAAGTGGTCAGCAAGTTCAGGCTTTATGGCTGACCCTCGTTTCTCTCCCTTTGGGAAACTAGCGCCTCAGTCCAAGGCTGACTTTGCCTTTCTCCTACATGGATATTACCACCTCAAGCAGGATAATGGGGTTATGGCTATCGTCCTTCCCCACGGTGTTCTTTTCCGTGGAAATGCGGAAGGAACTATTCGTAAGGCCTTGTTAGAAGAAGGGGCTATTGACACAGTTATCGGTCTACCAGCCAATATCTTCTTTAATACCAGCATTCCGACCACGGTCATCATTCTCAAAAAGAACCGTACCAATCGTGATGTCTACTTTATCGATGCCTCTAAGGAGTTTGATAAGGGCAAAAACCAAAATATCATGACGGATGCCCATATCGAGAAGATTCTGGAAGCCTACAAGTCTCGTGAGGAGATTGATAAGTTTGCCCACCTAGCAAGCTATGAAGAGATCGTCGAAAATGACTATAACCTCAATATCCCTCGCTATGTAGACACCTTTGAGGAAGAAGAAGTCGAGCCCCTGACAGATATCGTCAGCAAAATTAACGACACAAATAAAGCTATCGAAAGCCAAACAGCTTCTTTACTTGACATGCTGAACCAACTCCACGGGACCACACCAGAAGCCGATGCTGAACTCAAACAGTTTTTGAAGGAGTTTAAAGGTTGATGGGGATAATTTACCCAAATTTTAAAAATAATTAAAAAAGTAAAAAATCCTTGAATTATCTGTTAAAAACAGTATAATAAACCTAATAGGACCGCCCACCTCTCTTTGATGTGACAAGGCGGACATTTTTTTATACGGAAGTTACTATGGAAATTAAAGAATTTAAAACTTGGGATGAGCAGGTGGCCAAATTAATTGAGCACGGATGTAAAGATATCAAATGAGTATGCGATTGATATCTTTACAAATTATTCATAGACAAATCAATTCAACGAGGTTATGCTGAAAATAGTGGGACTGATTTGGATTCGATTATTCCACCCACCTCTCGTAGACAGGGAGCGCGTGAACGGAAAAAGCAAGAAGTTTTACGTAAGATTCAGTTGTTAGTAGAGACTTATTCAGGTATTTAAGGGGTTGTCAATCAAGGTTTATTAGAAAAATCAGGAACGACAAAAAACACTCTTTATTCGCTCATATTCCGCTCATAATTCGCTCATTTTATAGAAATAACATTGTTTCCATATTCCCTGGAAACGGATAGAAAGTAAGGAGAAATATGGAACAAACTAACCAAAAATCCCAGTGCCAGCAACTCTGGGCTAGAAACAAATACCTCGTTTTGAGCCATTCTAGCAATATTTACAATGAGATTCGCCAATACTTGAAGAATGAAGAGGTGGAGCTGAGTCTGGTTCAAGAGATGATTGACCGTGCTTGCCAGATTCCAGAACACAGGGGTCAGGTTTGCAACGCTTTTCAGCATATTTGGGGCTATTTCAAAAATAAAGCGACCGATGCCGAGCGTAAGGACTATATGCTCTTGCTGGATCGCTACCGCTTTGGTCAGGCTTCTAAGGAGGACTTAATCGCTAAGACTCGAGACTTGCTTGATCGCTATCCAAATACCTACTTGCAACATTCGACTTTACTGAAAGGAGACTCCCATGAGACTTTGGCATGAGGCTTTGATTTCACAACTTCCCCGTCCGCAGCTCTTGGGGCAACATCGAGAGTGCTGCGCCCTGCGTGGCAATGGCTGGGGCAGAAAGCATGCGACGGTGGACTATGTCTTTAACCACTCGCCCTATCAACTCTATGCTTATCATCGCTTGATTATGGAGGAAATGGCTGGCCGTGGCTACAATGTCAGTCCAGAATGGCTGGACAAGAACTACCGTGGCAAAATTTGCCCAGCTTATGAAGACTTGCCTGAGGAAAAGTTGGACAATCCCATCTATAGTGAGCATGATGCAGAATACTATGAGGAGTGCCTGGCTAATCTCCGAGAGAAAGGCATTGAGCTGGAGTAAGAGTCAGGATTGGCTCCACATTATAACTCTTCTCGTAATTTTTTCGAATAATAAAGATGAGACCTTTAGAGTTTTTCTAAGGTCTCCTTTTTATGAGTATTAGGATTTACTTTTAATAACTTTTAAGTTATAATTAAATTGAAAAGAGGTTGCTTGGTGCATACAATTTACTTCTATAAGGACAAAAATGGAAATGAGCCAGTCTTAGATTATATGAGAGAATTGGCTAGAAAGAAGAGTAAGGACAGTCGCATCAAACTCAATAAACTAAACGACTATATCGAGTTGCTTAGTCAGCATGGGACTAGAACTGGTGAACCCTATATCAAACATTTGGAAGATGAGATTTGGGAACTACGACCTCTTAAGGATAGGATTTTATTTGTAGCATGGGTTGATGGGAGTTTTGTTCTTTTACATCATTTTGTTAAAAAGACTCAGAAAACTCCTAGGAGAGAGATTGATAAAGCCAAGCGTGAACTGAAAGACATAAAAGAAAGAGGGTTAAGTGATGAAGAATAGTGCTATTGGAAGTAATTGGAAAGATATCCGATCTGAACTCTTTACCAAGGAGGAAATCCTTGAAAGTGATATGCGAGTGGCTATCATGAGTGAGTTGATAGAAGCTAGACATGAGCAAGGTATTAGTCAGAAAAAGCTAGAAGAACTCAGTGGAGTAAGCCAGCCTGTTATAGCTAGGATGGAGACAGGAAAGACCAGTCCTCAGTTGGATACAGTCTTGAAAGTCTTAGCCAGTTTAGGAAAGACACTAGCAGTCGTCCCACTTGAACAGGAAAAAAGTTGATAGAGATGAGATTACTTGGTTGGCTAAAATCATCCACAGAACAATTTTACCTCCCGTCCGCACTTTTTCAGGGAAATATCAAAATTACCAAAGGATAACTAACCTATAGTCTTTTCTAATAGCATGCCATAGTCACTGATGAGAATCGTCAATAGCTCGTTTGAGCATTCTAACTAAAATACAGCAATAAAACAAGCAATACAAAGGATTTGAGACACTGGTCTCAAGTCTTTTTCTCTTGTTCAAAAAAGTGATATAGTTTCAAACTATATCAAAGCCTAATTATTTACAATTATACAGACAGTTTCTTTTCTGTTAAGATAGTTTCAACAACAAATTTTGGAGGACACATCATGTCAACTACAATCATCGGTTTCCCTCGTTTGGGTGAATTCCGCGAATTAAAATTTACAACTGAAAAATACTTTAGAAAAGAAATCTCAGAAGAAGAACTCTTGGCTGCGGCTAAAGAATTGCGCGCTAAACATTGGAACATTGTCAAAGAAAAGGGCATCACTGAAATCCCATCAAATGACTTTTCTCACTATGACAACTTCCTCGATGCAGCCTTCCTCTTCAACGTGGTGCCTGCATCTGTTCAAAACTTGGACTTGTCTGACCTTGAGCGCTACTTTGCTTTGGGACGTGGTTACCAAGGAGAAAAAGGGGACGTTCGTGCCCTTCCGATGAAGAAATGGTTCAACACCAACTACCACTACATCGTTCCTAAATTTGAAAAAGACACTCAAGTTAAACTGGCTGGTCACAAGATCTTTGATGAGTTCCAAGAAACCAAAGAACTTGGATTGAACACTCGTCCAGTCCTTGTAGGACCATTCACTTTCCTTCAATTGTCAGACTTTGAAGAAGGCGTGAAAGCAGAAGACTTCGTAGATAGCTTAGTAGCTGCTTACCAAGAAGTTTTTGCTAAATTGGCGGAACTTGGTGCGACTCGCATCCAACTCGACGAAGCGGCTCTTGTCAAAGATTTGACAGCTGAAGAAAAAGCTCTCTTCTTGAACCTCTACAACAAACTCTTGGCTGACAAAAAAGGTCTTGAAGTCTTGCTTCAAACTTACTTCGGTGACGTTCGTGACGTTTATGCTGACCTTGTAAACTTGCCAGTAGATGCCATCGGTTTGGACTTCGTTGAAGGTAAGAAAACTCTTGAACTCGTTAAAGGTGGTTTCCCAGCTGACAAGACTCTCTATGCAGGTATCGTCAATGGTAAAAACATCTGGCGCAACAATTACGAAAAGAGTTTGGCTGTTCTTGAGCAAATTCCAGCTGAAAATATTGTCTTGACAAGCTCATGCTCACTTCTTCATGTGCCATTTACAACTGCTAACGAAGAATTTGAACCAGCAATCTTGAACCACTTTGCTTTTGCAGTTGAAAAATTGGATGAGATTCGTGATTTGGATGCTATCCGCAATGGTCAAGGTGCAGAAGCTCTTGCAGCTAACAAAGAACTCTTTGCGACTGAGCGTGTGGGTGAAAATGCAGAACTTCGTGCGCGTATCGCTGGTTTGACAGATGCTGACTACACTCGTTTGCCAGCCTTTGCTGAACGTGAAGCTATCCAAGAAGAAGCTTTCAAACTTCCAGCTCTTCCAACAACAACCATCGGTTCATTCCCTCAAACTAAGGAAGTCCGTGCTAAACGTTTGGCTTACCGTAAGGGAGAGTTGTCAGCAGAAGACTATGACAAGTTCTTGGCAGAGCAAATCGACGAATGGATCAAATGGCAAGAGGAAGTTGGATTTGACGTGCTTGTACACGGTGAGTTCGAGCGTAACGACATGGTTGAGTACTTCGGTCAAAACTTGTCAGGTTACCTCTTCTCTAAGAATGGTTGGGTACAATCATACGGTATGCGTGGGGTGAAACCACCAATCATCTGGGGTGATGTAACTCGTCTCAACCCAATCACTGTCAAATGGTCTAGCTACGCACAAAGCCGTACAGACAAGCCTGTCAAAGGTATGTTGACTGGACCTGTTACCATCCTTAACTGGTCATTCCCACGTGAAGACATTTCTATCAAGGATTCAACTCTTCAAATCGCTCTTGCCATCAAGGATGAAGTGCTTGACCTTGAAGCTGCAGGTGTGAAAATCATCCAAATCGACGAGGCTGCTCTTCGTGAGAAATTGCCACTCCGTCGTAGCGACTGGTACGAAGACTACCTTGATTGGGCTATTCCAGCCTTCCGCTTGGTACACTCTACAGTTGCGCCAGATACTCAAATCCACACTCACATGTGTTACTCAGAATTTACAGATATCATCCCAGCTATCGACAACATGGATGCGGACGTTATTTCCTTTGAAGCAAGCCGTTCAAACCTTGAAATCTTGGACGAACTCAAAGCGAAAAACTTCCAAACAGAAGTGGGACCTGGGGTATACGATATCCACTCACCTCGTGTGCCAAATGAAGGCGAAATCGACCACACAATCGATGCTATTCTTGCTAAAGTACCAAGCAAGAAAGTTTGGATCAACCCTGACTGTGGTTTGAAAACACGTGGTATTCCAGAAACAAAAGAAAGCTTGATCCGCCTTGTCGAAGCAGCAAAAGCTGCGCGTGAGAAATTGTAAGATTAGATTTCTCGCTTGACACTGACTGATCAAGGAACTGCTTGGCCCTAGCTGGCTCTGCAATCATGAAATCAAAAAGAAAAGGATAATGACTATGTCACGCCAAACACCGTCACTTTCATTTGAAGTGTTCCCTCCAAACCCAGCTGTGGGTAATGATAAAATTATTTCAGCCTTGCAGGATATGCGGGAGCTGACACCGCACTTTATCAGTGTGACTGCCAGCAATAATAAATTTAATATCAAGGAAACAACGGTTCGTTTGGCTGACTTTATCCAGAATGATTTGGCGATTCCAACTATTGCCCACTTGCCAGCCATCTATCTGACTAAGGACAAGGTTGCTGAAACTATTGCAGACTTGGATAAGGTTGGGGTACAGAAAATCTTGGCCTTGCGTGGGGATATTATCCCTGATGTGGAGCCACAAAAGGATTTCCGCTACGCAACGGATTTGATCGAGTTCATCAAGGAACAAGCCCCTCACTTTGATATTATTGGTGCTTGCTACCCAGAGGGGCACCCTGACTCTCCAAACCAAATCTCGGATATTCAAAATCTCAAGAAGAAAGTGGATGCAGGCTGTTCAAGCCTTGTAACGCAACTTTTCTTTGACAATGAGCGCTTCTACGATTTCCAAGACAAGTGTACCTTGGCAGGGATTGATGTTCCTATTCATGCGGGGATCATGCCCATTCTTAACCGTAACCAAGCGCTTCGTCTCTTGAAGACTTGTGAGAATATCCGCCTTCCACGCAAATTCAAAGCCATCTTAGACAAGTATGAGCATGACCCTGAGTCGCTCAGAGCAGCAGGACTTGCCTATGCAGTGGACCAGATCGTGGACTTGGTCACTCAGGATGTTGCTGGTGTGCATCTCTACACCATGAACAATGCTGAAACAGCAAAATACATCCACCAAGCAACCCATGCCTTGTTTAATCATCAGTCTTTAGGGTAATCGATTCTTTAACCACTGAGACGGCAGCTTGTCATTTACATGCTTTTAAATGAAAAATGGCAGTTGCGAAAGCCAAAGAATTTGCTAAATAAAATAAACAACAAACCATTCCTCTTTTCATGGGGGAATGGTTCCTTTTTAATAGAAAAGCCCGCACTTTTTAAGAAAAATATGATAAAATAGACTCTGTACGTACTTGATACAAAGATGAGGGTATTTAGATTGTAGAAATTTGTTTAAGTGGATTATTTTTTAAACAAAATATGATAATAGGTGTCTCAAAAAACACGAACGGAGTGAGTATTTAAAAGATATTTCACGCTATAGTGGTATCCTAGAGAATAACTCTGTTATTTTCTAGGACGGAATTTTTGAGACTTCAGGCTAAAAAATAAGGGATGAAATTCCCTGGATTTCTAAAATCATCCACTGGATAATTTTACCTTCCGTCCGCACTATTCCAGTGAAATATCAAAAAAACTACTTAATTGAATTTTGGTCTCATTTCTTAGGAAAAAAGATAAGCTTCCTAGCACTCATCGAGTGTGGCGTCACCTTCCTATTTTTCTACAGAAATGTTCGGCAAGCCGAACCGTCCAAAATATCTTGAGTAATTGAACACGCCTACAACTCTGTGGAAAAAGATAAACTGTCTTTTCTTCATCGAAGACTTCGCCAGTTTCCTATTTTTACTTTGCTTTTTACGTCCTTAGTATCTTGATAGTTGAACCCGGGCTAAATCCCTAGTGAAAAAGATAGATTTCCTGGTGTGCATCGCACACTGCGTCAATTTATGCTATCATGAGTAATTGAACTCGGCCGAAAAGCTGTGTAAAAAAGATAAACTGTCTTGTCTTCATCGAAGACTTCGCCAGTTTCCTATTTTTACTTTGCTTTTTACGTCCTTAGTATCTTGATAGTTGAACCCGGGCTAAATCCCTAGTGAAAAAGATAGATTTCCTGGTGTGCATCGCACACTGCGTCAATTTATGCTATCATGAGTAATTGAACTCGGCCGAAAAGCTGTGTAAAAAAGATAAACTGTCTTGTCTTCATCGAAGACTTCGCCAGTTTCCTATTTTTACTTTGCTTTTTGCGACCTTAGTATCTTGATCTTTGTAGGCAAGGCGTATAATTTCATCAATCCAAAGGGGATTAAAATGACAAAACAAGTGTTTCAAACGACTTTTGCGGGTCGTGAGTTAATCGTAGAGACTGGTCAGGTTGCTAAGCAAGCAAATGGCGCTGTTGTCGTCCGTTACGGTGAGTCAACTGTCTTGACTGCAGCCGTGATGTCTAAGAAAATGGCAACTGGGGATTTCTTCCCACTTCAAGTCAACTACGAAGAAAAAATGTATGCAGCTGGGAAGTTTCCTGGTGGCTTTATGAAGCGTGAAGGACGTCCTTCAACTGATGCGACATTGACAGCGCGTTTGATTGACCGTCCAATCCGCCCAATGTTTGCGGAAGGTTTCCGTAACGAAGTGCAAGTGATCAACACTGTGCTTTCTTATGATGAAAATGCATCTGCACCAATGGCAGCTATGTTTGGTTCATCATTGGCACTTTCTATCTCAGATATTCCGTTTGACGGACCTATTGCTGGGGTACAAGTGGGCTATGTCGACGGCCAAATCATTATCAACCCTACTCAAGAACAGGCAGAGCGTTCGCTTCTTGAATTGACAGTAGCTGGGACCAAACACGCTATCAACATGGTTGAGTCTGGTGCCAAAGAATTGTCAGAAGAAATCATGTTGGAAGCCCTTCTTAAAGGTCACGAAGCAGTCAAAGAATTGATTGCCTTCCAAGAAGAAATCGTTGCTGCTGTTGGTAAGGAAAAAGCAGAAGTGGAATTGCTTCATGTGGATGCGGACTTGCAAGCCGAAATCATCGCAGCCTACAATAGTGACCTCCAAAAAGCGGTTCAAGTAGAAGAAAAATTGGCTCGTGAAGCTGCAACTCAAGCAGTTAAAGACCAAGTGACTGCTGTTTACGAAGAAAAATATGCAGACCACGAAGAATTTGATCGTATCATGCGTGATGTGGCTGAAATCTTGGAACAAATGGAACACGCTGAAGTGCGCCGTTTGATTACAGAAGATAAGGTACGTCCTGACGGTCGTAAGGTTGATGAAATCCGTCCTTTGGATGCGGTTGTTGACTTTCTTCCTCGTGTGCACGGTTCAGGTCTCTTTACTCGTGGGCAAACTCAAGCCCTTTCAGTCTTGACCTTGGCTCCGATGGGAGAAACTCAAATCATCGATGGTTTGGATCCAGAGTACAAGAAACGCTTTATGCATCACTATAACTTCCCGCAATACTCAGTAGGGGAAACAGGTCGTTACGGTGCGCCTGGTCGTCGTGAAATTGGTCATGGGGCTCTTGGAGAACGTGCTCTTGCTCAAGTCTTGCCAAGCTTGGAAGAATTCCCATACGCTATCCGTCTGGTAGCAGAAGTCTTGGAATCAAATGGTTCTTCTTCTCAAGCTTCTATCTGTGCGGGAACTCTTGCCCTTATGGCTGGTGGTGTGCCAATCAAGGCGCCAGTAGCTGGTATTGCCATGGGTCTCATCTCTGATGGAAATAACTACACTGTATTGACAGATATCCAAGGTTTGGAAGACCACTTTGGAGACATGGACTTTAAGGTGGCAGGTACTCGTGAGGGGATTACAGCCCTTCAAATGGATATCAAGATCCAAGGAATTACTGCAGAAATCTTGACTGAAGCCCTTGCTCAAGCCAAGAAAGCTCGTTTTGAAATCCTTGATGTGATTGAAGCAACCATTCCAGAAGTTCGTCCAGAATTGGCTCCAACTGCACCGAAAATTGACACCATCAAGATTGATGTGGACAAGATCAAGATTGTCATCGGTAAGGGTGGAGAAACCATTGATAAGATTATCGCTGAAACAGGCGTTAAGATTGATATCGACGAAGAAGGAAATGTATCTATCTACTCTAGCGACCAAGATGCCATTAACCGTACCAAAGAAATCATCGCTGGCTTGGTTCGTGAAGCGAAAGTGGATGAAGTTTACCATGCTAAGGTTGTTCGTATCGAGAAATTTGGTGCCTTTGTCAACCTCTTTGATAAGACAGATGCACTTGTTCACATCTCAGAAATGGCTTGGACTCGTACCAACCGTGTCGAGGACTTGGTAGCTATCGGTGATGAAGTCGATGTTAAGGTTATCAAGATTGATGAAAAAGGCCGTATCGATGCCTCTATGAAAGCCCTTCTTCCTCGTCCGCCAAAACCTGAGCATGATGAAAAAGGTGAAAAGTCTGAGCGACCTCACCGTCCACGTCATCACAAGGACCACAAACCGAAGAAAGAATTTACAGAAACACCAAAAGATTCAGAATAAGAAAAGGAGAAATGTATGGGATGGTGGCGCGAAACCATTGATATTGTAAAAGAAAATGATCCAGCGGCACGCAACAGTTTGGAAGTTTTGCTGACTTATCCAGGTGTCAAGGCCTTAGCAGCTCACCGTCTCTCGCATTTTCTCTGGAAGCACGGCTTCAAACTCCTAGCTCGGATGCACAGTCAGTTTTGGCGCTTTTGGACTCAGATTGAGATCCATCCGGGTGCCCAGATTGACTCAGGTGTTTTTATCGACCATGGTTCAGGCCTGGTGATTGGAGAGACGGCGATTGTTGAAAAAGGCGTTCTTCTCTATCACGGAGTGACTCTAGGCGGTACGGGAAAGGATACAGGCAAACGCCACCCGACTGTGCGAAAAGGAGCTCTCATATCAGCCCATGCCCAAGTCATCGGACCGGTAGAAATCGGTGAAAATGCCAAGGTTGGTGCAGCTGCAGTAGTCGTGGCAGACGTACCTAGTGATGTGACGGTTGTCGGTATTCCAGCTAAGATCGTCCGAGTTCATGGACAGAAGGATGAACCAACAATCCACGAAGTCGAAGAAAAACGCGAGTACTACGTCAATAAACTAGAGCAGGCTAGAGAAGCCAGTCACAGATCGTCGGGGTTGTAGAGGATACCTATATGATTCAAGCAAGAAACAAGTTAAGCCAAGAGGAGTTATCTGAGGCGAAAAAACTAATTGACTGTTGCCAAGCCTATGATGGAACTTATCGTGACCCCTATCTTTCTAACATGCTTAATTTTGACCCAAACATGCCCGCCTTTTTCCTTTATTATGAAAAAGGCGAACTTGTTGGTCTATTAACTGTCTATGCTGATGACCAAGATGTGGAAGTGACGATACTGGTTCATCCAAATCATCGCCGTCAGGGAATTGCGTGTGCTTTGTTTACGAGTTTTGAGAAAGAAACGGCTTCTTTCCCTATTCGTTCAGTTACTTTTCAGACAGAACGTATTTTTCTAGAGCGTCATCCTGATTTTGTCAGCAACTGGGGATTGGTCGAGGATGAAGAGACAGAAACCTGGTTAGGTAAGGATAGAAGACCTTATCAGTTAGTAACTGTTTCTAATCTTGAAGTTTTGTTAGCAGATAGTTCGTATCAGGAGCAAATTAGCCAGTTAAAATTTCAGGCATTTTCAGAGGAACATGAATCGAGAGAAGTTGTGGATAGATATGTCGCTGAAGCTCTGAAGGATTCAGAAAGTCGCCTATATATTTTATTAAAAGACGGTCAGGTTATTGGGACTTGCACGGTAGATTTATCGACTAATACGAATTACTTCTACGGTTTAGCAATATCAGAACTTGAACGTGGCAAAGGCTACGGAAGCTATTTAGCAAAATCCCTAGTCAACCAACTGATTGAGCAAAATGATAAGGAATTTCAGATTGCAGTAGAGGACTGCAACGTAGGTGCCAAGCGCTTGTATGAAAAAATCGGCTTTGTCAAACAGACACAGGTGATTTATCTGAAAGCAAAAGTGTAGAACTAGAAAGGTAACTACAAGAATGGCAGTATATTTTTACGGCTGTATCACCATGGATGGCTACTTGGCAGACGGCCAGCACAGGATAGACTGGCTGCATCAGCTTGGTTCTGTAGAGGATACAGGCTATGATGACTTTTACAGGCAAATGGATATCACCATCATGGGCAAGCGGACCTTTGAGGAAATCCAAGATTTGCAAGATGTAGAAAGTTTTTATCAAGCTACGGAAAACTATGTCTTTACGCATGATAGGCACCTGCCTGTCAGCAATTACCAGCCAGTAGCTGGGGATGTGGTGGACTTTGTTCAGCAGATTGACAAAGGCAAAAATGTCTTTGTGATTGGTGGTAATTCCTTGGTAGGACCGCTCTTAGATGCGGATCTTTTCGACCACCTCATTATTCAGATAGCACCCCTTATCCTAGGAAAGGGGGTTCCCCTCTTTACCCAAGAGGAAGGGCAGCGCTTTTACCAACTGGATAGCCTCAGACAATTTGGCCCTTTTGCAGAGCTGGTTTTCAGCCGAAAAAGTCAGAAATAGAGAAGGGAGTGGACCGCATGATTAAAATTTACGACACCATGTCTCGTGATTTGCGAGAATTTGTCCCAATCGAAGAAGGAAAGGTTCGCATGTATGTCTGTGGGCCAACGGTATACAACTATATCCACGTAGGGAATGCCCGATCGACGGTGGCTTTTGATACCATTCGCCGTTATTTTGAGTATCGGGGATTTGAAGTCAACTATATTTCCAATTTTACGGATGTGGATGATAAGATTATCAACCGTGCCAAAGAAGAAGGTATCACGCCTCAGGAGGTTGCGGACAAGTACATCGCTGCCTTTCGTGAGGATGTGACGGCCTTAGGCGTGAAACCTGCGACTCGCCATCCGCGTGTAGTAGAGTTTATGGCGGACATCATTCGTTTTGTGGAAGACTTGATTGAAAAAGGTTATGCTTACGAGAGTCAAGGAGATGTTTACTTCCGAGTGGAAAAATCCCACAATTACGCCAAATTGGCTAACAAAACCTTGGAAGATTTGGAGCTGGGTGCTTCAGGTCGTACCGATGAAGAAACGGCTCGCAAGGAAAATCCTGTAGATTTTGCCCTTTGGAAAGCTGCAAAACCAGGAGATATTTCTTGGGATAGTCCTTGGGGACCTGGTCGTCCGGGTTGGCATATCGAGTGTTCGGTTATGTCAACAGAGATTTTGGGCGATACTATTGATATTCACGGTGGGGGAGCCGATCTGGAATTTCCGCATCATACCAATGAAATTGCCCAGTCAGAAGCCAAAACAGGCAAGACCTTTGCTAACTACTGGATGCATAATGGCTTTGTCAATATCGACAATGTCAAGATGTCTAAGTCCTTGGGCAACTTTATTACCGTGCATGATGCTCTTAAGACCATTGATGGGCAAGTACTTCGTTTCTTCTTTGCAACTCAACACTACCGTAAACCAATCAACTTTACCGAAAAAGCAGTGCGGGATGCAGAGACTAATCTCAAGTATCTGAAGAACACTTATGAGCAACCATTTACTAGAACTGTAGATGCAGGGGAGTTGCAGGCTTTTAAAGATAAGTTTGTGGCGGCTATGGATGAGGACTTTAACTCTGCCAACGGTATCACAGTAGTCTTTGAAATGGCCAAGTGGATTAACTCAGGAAACTATGATGCAACGGTTAAGGAAGCTCTTGCGGCTATGTTAGAGGTCTTTGGAATTGTCTTTGTCGAGGAAGTTTTAGAAGTAGAGATTGAAGCCTTAATTCAAAAACGTCAAGAAGCGCGTGCCAATCGTGACTTTGCGACAGCAGACCAAATCCGTGACCAACTAGCTGCTCAAGGGATTAAACTACTGGATACAAAAGATGGAGTGAGGTGGACACGTGATTGATGTCAATCTCATTAATGGGATTGCGCTAGCTTTTGAGGGGGATGCGGTGTATTCTATGTATATCCGCCGTCACCTCATCCTCAAAGGTATGACCAAGCCCAATAAACTCCATCAAGAGGCAACTAAGTATGTGTCAGCCAAGGCTCAAGCTCGTTTGATTTCCCTCATGTTGGAGGAGCAAGTCCTGACGGAAAAAGAAGAAGAAATCTATAAACGGGGACGTAACACCAATAGCCACACAAAGGCTAAAAATGCAGATGTCGTGACTTATCGTATGTCCACGGGATTTGAAGCGGTCATGGGCTATCTCCATCTGACTGAAAATCTGGAGCGTCTAGAGACCATAATTTCTTGGTGCATCCAAAAAGTGGAGGGCTAGAATATGATTGCAAAGGAATTACAAGACTGGTTTCCTGAAGCTCAGATTTCAGATCAGCCAGTAGAGAAACCAGGCTATCTCACTCTCCCTTTAGCTTCTCAGCAGTGGATTTTACTGGAGGAAGATGGGCTCAGCGAGCGTGAAAAGCAGCTGGTTGCCCTTTTGACCCAGCAAGAGCAGGCTCGTTCGCTCAATCCTTGGTATCCCTATCTGATCGAGGGGAAGGGGCAGGCACCGCAAACTTTCAAAAAGATTCAGCTGGTTTATTGCCATCTTTCCTATTTCCAACAGGAAAATCTATCCTCTTGGCTAGATATGATGCAAACTCTCTTTCCCAACTGCCAGACAGTATTGCAGGTCGGTGCTCAGGATTATGTATTTGTTCTTCAACAAGATAAGTACACCTCTGTTCGCTCAATCTTATCTGATACGATTGAAGCGGTTGAGTATGATTTTGGCCTTCGTCTGTCGATCATGTTGGGGCAGGTTTGGTCTCAGACAGGCCATCAAGCCCTATCAGACTTGATCAAAGCGGAGCGAGATTTGTTTAAGGCTTGGTGGCGTCAGGGGCATCAAGGTGTACACACCTTTTCACAGCTCTATCTGTGGACTATGGGAGAAAGGCTTGTGGACCTGAGAGTCATTAAAGACTGCCTACACCAGATGATTTTGGATCAGGATCAGATTCAGGAGATTATTCTTTCTCTCTGGGAAAACAGTGCTGTCCTAACTAAAACAGCCCAGCAACTCTATCTGCACCGCAATTCTCTCCAATACAAGATTGACAAATGGGAAGAATTGACAGGGCTACAGTTGAAGGAGTTGACGGATCTCACTCTTTGTTATCAGTTGATTTTACCAGATATTCTTTAAAGTTTTGTGCAAGTTGCACAGAACTTTTTTATTTTTTTGGTCACCTTGCCATAGAAAAATAAAGCGTTTTCATCTATAATAAAACTATCAAAATACAAAAGGAGTTCACCTCGATGGTAGAATTAAATCTTAAAAACATTTACAAAAAATATCCAAACAGCGAACACTACTCAGTTGAAGACTTCAACTTGGACATCAAAGACAAGGAATTTATCGTTTTCGTAGGTCCTTCAGGATGTGGTAAATCAACAACTCTTCGTATGATTGCTGGTCTTGAAGACATTACAGAAGGTACTGCATCTATCGATGGCGTGGTTGTCAACGACGTAGCTCCAAAAGACCGTGACATCGCCATGGTATTCCAAAACTACGCTCTTTACCCACACATGACTGTGTATGACAACATGGCTTTTGGTTTGAAATTGCGTAAGTACAGCAAAGAAGACATCGACAAACGTGTGCAAGAAGCAGCAGCAATCCTTGGTTTGAAAGAATTCTTGGATCGTAAACCAGCTGACCTTTCAGGTGGTCAACGTCAACGTGTTGCCATGGGTCGTGCTATCGTCCGTGATGCAAAAGTGTTCTTGATGGACGAACCTTTGTCAAACTTGGATGCCAAACTTCGTGTATCCATGCGTGCTGAAATTGCGAAAATCCACCGTCGTATCGGAGCTACAACTATCTACGTAACCCACGACCAAACAGAAGCGATGACACTTGCAGACCGTATCGTTATCATGTCAGCAACTAAGAACCCTGCTGGTACAGGTACTATCGGACGTGTTGAACAAATCGGTACACCTCAAGAAGTTTACAAAAACCCAGTTAACAAATTTGTAGCAGGATTTATCGGAAGCCCAGCTATGAACTTCATCAATGTGAAATTGGTTGGTAGCGAAATTGTTTCTGACGGTTTCCGCTTGAAAGTGCCAGAAGGTGCTTTGAAAGTTCTTCGTGACAAAGGCTACGAAGGAAAAGACTTGATCTTCGGTATTCGTCCAGAAGATGTGAATGCAGAACCTGCTTTCCTTGAAACATTCCCAGAATCAGTGGTTAAAGCAACCATCTCTGTATCAGAATTGCTTGGTTCAGAATCTCACCTTTACTGCCAAGTTGGTAAAGATGAGTTTGTTGCCAAAGTGGATGCTCGTGACTACTTGCAAACGGGTGCAACAGTTGAACTTGGATTTGACTTGAACAAAGCACACTTCTTTGATGTAGAAACTGAAAAAACAGTCTACTAAGATAAATAGAATAGCAAAGCACTGCAGAGTTTCTCTTGCAGTGTTTTTTCTTTTAAATGCACAGGCTCGGCATGAAAACAGGCTTTTCTAGTTTTAATATTCTTAAAAAAGTGATAAAATGGTAGGAAGAATTGGAGAGTATAGATGCCGAAAGAAGTGAATTTGACGGGCGATCAGGTAGTCGCTTTAACGAGAGAATATTTAACAAAGGAAGACGTTGCTTTTGTACAAAAAGCATTGATTTACGCAGTTGATTGTCATAGTGGGCAGTTTCGGAAATCAGGTGAGCCCTATATTATCCATCCCATTCAGGTAGCAGGGATTCTGGCTAAGCTCAAGCTGGATGCCGTAACCGTTGCCTGTGGTTTTTTGCATGACGTGGTTGAAGACACAGATGCGACACTGGATGATTTGGAAAGAGAGTTCGGTCATGATGTTCGGATTATCGTTGATGGGGTGACCAAACTTGGTAAGGTTGAGTACAAATCACTTGAGGAACAATTGGCGGAAAATCACCGCAAGATGCTTATGGCCATGTCTGAGGATATCCGTGTTATCTTGGTTAAATTATCGGACCGTTTGCACAATATGCGGACTCTCAAACACCTTCGAAAGGACAAGCAAGAACGTATCTCCAGAGAAACCATGGAAATTTACGCACCACTTGCTCATCGTCTAGGGATTTCCAGTGTCAAGTGGGAGTTGGAAGATCTATCTTTCCGTTACCTCAATCCAACTGAGTTTTACAAAATCACCCACATGATGAAGGAAAAACGCAGAGAACGTGAGGCTCTGGTCGATGAAGTCGTAACCAAGTTGGAGAACTATGCTACCGAACGCAATCTCAAAGGGAAAATCTATGGTCGTCCTAAGCATATCTATTCGATTTACCGCAAGATGCAGGATAAGAAGAAACGCTTTGAGGAAATTTATGATCTGATTGCCATTCGCTGTATCTTAGATACCCAGAGTGATGTTTACGCCATGCTGGGTTATGTGCATGAACTTTGGAAACCTATGCCAGGTCGCTTCAAAGACTATATCGCCAATCGTAAGGCCAACGGTTACCAGTCTATCCATACAACCGTTTATGGACCAAAAGGGCCGATTGAATTCCAGATTCGGACCAAGGAAATGCACGAGGTGGCTGAGTACGGGGTAGCAGCTCACTGGGCTTATAAGAAAGGCATTAAAGGACAGGTCAACAGCAAGGAATCTGCTATTGGAATGAACTGGATCAAGGAGATGATGGAGCTCCAAGATCAGGCTGATGATGCCAAGGAATTTGTGGACTCTGTTAAAGAAAACTATCTGGCGGAGGAGATTTACGTCTTTACTCCAGATGGTGCGGTTCGCTCTCTTCCAAAAGATTCAGGACCGATTGATTTTGCCTATGAAATCCATACCAAAGTCGGTGAAAAAGCGACTGGTGCCAAGGTCAATGGCCGTATGGTTCCGCTGACAACCAAGCTCAAGACAGGGGATCAGGTTGAAATTATCACCAATCCCAACTCCTTTGGTCCGAGTCGTGACTGGCTCAACATGGTCAAGACCAGCAAGGCGCGCAACAAGATTCGTCAGTTCTTTAAAAATCAAGACAAGGAATTATCCGTTAACAAGGGCCGTGAGATGTTGATGGCCCAGTTCCAAGAAAACGGCTATGTAGCCAATAAATTCATGGACAAGCGCCATATGGATGAGGTTCTTCAAAAGACCAGCTACAAGACAGAGGAGGCTCTCTACGCAGCCATTGGTTTTGGAGAAATTGGCGCTATTACCGTCTTTAACCGCTTGACCGAAAAGGAACGTCGTGAGGAAGAACGCGCTAAGGCCAAGGCGGAGGCAGAAGAGCTTGTCAAAGGTGGCGAAGTTAAGGTCGAGAACAAAGAAACCATCAAGGTCAAGCATGAGGGTGGTGTGGTCATTGAAGGTGCTTCAGGCCTCCTCGTTCGTATTGCCAAGTGTTGCAATCCAGTGCCGGGTGACGACATTGTCGGCTACATTACTAAGGGACGCGGTGTAGCTATTCACCGTGTGGACTGTATGAATCTCCGTGCCCAAGAAAACTATGAGCAACGTCTCCTTGATGTGGAGTGGGAAGATCAATTCTCAAGCAAGGAATACACCGCCCACATCGATATCTATGGTCTCAACCGTACAGGGCTCTTAAATGATGTTCTGCAAGTTCTCTCCAACACAACTAAGAATATCTCAACCGTTAATGCTCAACCAACCAAGGATATGAAATTTGCTAATATCCATGTCTCCTTTGGTATTTCCAACCTCTCTACACTGACCACGGTCGTTGATAAGATTAAAAGTGTACCAGAGGTTTACTCCGTCAAACGGACCAACGGATAATTGAATAGAAAGGCGCTTATGAAAATCATCATTCAACGGGTTAAAAAAGCCCAAGTCAGTATCGAAGGTCAGGTTCAGGGAAAAATCAATCAGGGTCTCTTATTGTTGGTCGGTGTAGGCCCAGAGGACCAAGAGGAAGATCTGGATTATGCTGTGAGAAAACTGGTCAACATGCGGATTTTTTCAGATGCAGAAGGCAAGATGAATCTGTCTGTTAAGGATATTGGGGGCGAAATCCTTTCTATTTCTCAGTTTACCCTCTTTGCAGATACTAAGAAGGGCAATCGTCCAGCCTTTACAGGTGCAGCCAAGCCGGATAGGGCAGCTGCCTTCTATGACACTTTCAACCAAAAGCTAGCTCAGGAAGTGCCCGTTCAGAAAGGTATCTTTGGAGCGGATATGCAGGTAGAGCTGGTCAATGACGGACCGGTCACCATTATCCTTGATACAAAAAATAGATAAGAAAACCAAGCCTTGTCGGCTTGGTTTTTGTTTATAGACACTCCCATAAAGAGGTATGTCGGTTGTAAAAGTCTGGATAGTTTTCTCTTAGGTGGCTAGCCGTTACATAGTATAAAGTAGAATGACAGGAAGTAAAGACTGGAGTAAGAGAGTAGAAATATTGAGGGCCAGTGATTGCTAAAAAGACAAATAATAGAAAATCGCTGATGAGCACCCCTAAATAGTAGAGGCGAATTTTTTTGTTCATCTGAGGATAAATCTCAGAGAAATGTTTTTTGAGTCGGAAGACCAAGCGAGACAGCAGTAGTCCCTGAGCAAGGATGAAAATGAAGCAAAAGATCAGACCTCTCTCCAAAGAAAGTTCGTATCGGGGTCTGAAAGTTACCAACAGTAGCAAATCGCTGACTACAACGGCTGCAAAATGGATTCTAAAGAGCTTTTTCATAGGAAGACCTCCCTCTTTTATCTAGCTTCATTCTACACCAAACAAATGGGAGTTACAAGCAAAATAATAAAAAATCCCTGAAAGGAATTTCTTTCAAGGATAAGGGCTTAGTTGATTTTTTCGACATAGAGTTGTTTGGCGATATCCATACTAACTTGGAGGTCTTCACCTTTGTTGACCAGTGTAAAGGTATTGGAAAAATTATCAAACTGCTTGACTTTGACTTGGTTACCGATATGAATCTCATGCTTTTCTAAGTATTTAAGTAAGTCAAAGCTATCGTGAACTCGAGTCAGGAGATAGGTTCCAGCTTCCTTGGTACCTGCCAGTGGTAAGTTGTTGATTTCAACCAAGAGCTCTCCCTTGGCTGGGATGGTTCCTCCGTGGGGACAGGTTTTAGGGAAGCCCAGGAGTTTATCCAGTCTCTCTACGAAGAGGTCAGATACAGTGTGCTCTAGGACCTCAGCTTCCTCGTGGATCTGGTCACTGGTATAGTCGAGATGGTGAACTAGAAAGACTTCAATCAAACGGTGTTTACGATAGAGTTCGGAAACTAGTTTGAGCCCGATATCTGTCAATAGATAGCCATTCTCCTTGTCCTTGAGGATGAGATTTTCACTTTTCATGCGTTTGATCATCTCTGTTACGGCAGGTGGAGAGACTTGCATACGGGCAGCAATTTCTTTGTTGGTGATTTTTTGCATCTCCGTACCGATTTCATAAATACATTTTAGGTAGTCTTCTTTATTTGGCGTCATTCGTTTCCTCTTGTCTTTTCTCTCCATCTAGTATATCAAAAAAAGCTAGATTTCTCTAGCCTTCTGCCCTAATGGCTTTGATTTTAGTCCAGTTCTTTCACTGCAGCAATAGCAGCTTCAAAGTCTGGTTCCGTGTTGATGTTATCAACGTATTCTACGTAACGGATGACATTATCAGTGTCGAGAACAAAAACGGCACGTGCAAGGAGATGCCATTCGTTAATCAAGAGGGCATAATCGCGCCCGAAAGAATGGTCAAAATAGTCTGATAGCATGATGGCATTGTCAAGGCCTTCAGCCCCGCACCAGCGTCCTTGGGCAAATGGTAGGTCCATAGAAACAGTAAGAACGACGGTATTGTCGAGGTTAGCTAGTTCTTGGTTGAATCGACGTGTTTGCGTTGAGCAGATACCAGTATCGATAGAAGGGACAACACTCAAGACTTTTTTCTTTCCTTCAAAGTCAGCTAGCGTTTTTTTAGAGAGATCGGTTGTCGTAAGAGAAAAGTCAAGTGCCTTGTCTCCGACTTGCAGTTGTTTACCTGTAAAGGTTACAGGATTTCCGAGAAAAGTGGTCATGAAACTACTCCATTCTTTTTTCTTTTATTTTACCGAGAATTGTCAGATTTTTCCAATGATTTGACTGGAAATTAAGCGATAAAAAACGCCTGTTCATGTGAGAACGACGTTTTTAATGGATTATTTTGACAAACCTTCAGCAATCTTGTCAAGGTTGTATTTCATCATGTTGTAGTAGCTGTCACCTTCTTTACCTTCTTCAGCGATTGAGTCAGTAAAGATTTGTGCGTAAATTGGAATATTTGTGTCTTGTGAAACAGTCTTCATTGGACGGTCATCGACACTTGATTCAACAAAGAGGGATGGAACTTTTGTTTGGCGAAGCTTTTCAACCAAGGTCTTGATTTGTTCCGGTGTTCCTTCTTCTTCTGTGTTGATTTCCCAGATGTAGGCACTTGGAACTCCGTAAGCTTTAGAGAAGTATTTGAAGCATCCTTCGCTGGTTACAATGAGTTTTTTCTCAGCAGGGATATTGTTAAATTTCTCTTTGGCTTCCTTGTCCAGTTTGTCTAGCTTTTCAGTATAGTCTTTGAGATTTTTTTCGTAGAATTCCTTGTTGCTAGGGTCTTTTGCAATCAACTGTTTAGCGATATTTTTAGCAAAGATAATTCCATTTTCAAGGTTGAGCCAAGCGTGTGGGTCTTCTTTGCCTTTCTCGTTTTGACCTTCAAGGTAGATGATATCTACGCCGTCACTAACTGCATAGTAGTCTTTGTTTTCAGTTTTCTTGGCATTTTCGACCAATTTGGTAAACCAAGCATTGCCACCTGTTTCAAGGTTGATACCGTTATAGAAAATGAGGTCAGCCTCAGAAGTTTTCTTTACGTCTTCAGGAAGTGGTTCGTACTCGTGTGGGTCTTGACCAACAGGAACGATACTATGAAGATCAATCTTGTCACCAGCGATATTTTTAGTAATATCAGCAATGATAGAGTTAGTCGCTACAACCTTTAGTTTTTGGTTTGTAGATGCTGTATCTTTTTTCCCACTAGCACAGGCAGCTAATCCAATGATAGAAAGAAAAAGAACGAGCAATGTACCTAATTTTTTCATTAGATTCCTCCAGAAGGGTTTCCCCTTATTTATTGATTTTTTTATTTTTTAGTTTCAAGTATCGTTGCTTTGGAGAGATAAAGAAACTGATTAAGAAGAAGCTGGCAGATGTGAGCACGATGCTCGATCCTGCTGCGAGGTTGAAGCTATAGCCGATAAAGAGTCCCAAAACAGAAGCGGTTGCCCCTAGGGTTGATGAAAGAAAAATCATGCTCTTTAGGCTATTAGCATAAAGGTAAGCCGTCGCAGCTGGGGTGATCAACATGGCCACGATAAGAATCGTTCCAACACTTTGCATGGCAGTGACTGACACAAGGGTCAAGAGTACCATGAGGAGGTAGTGATAGAAATTAACAGGCATTCCCATGGCTTTAGCCAAAAGCTCGTCAAAGGATGTAATCAATAGTTGTTTAAAGAAAATCCCGATAATCAAGAGAATCAATGCCCCCACACCAATGGTGATCCACATGTCCGTATCTTGGACAGCGAGGATATTCCCAAAAAGGATATGGAAGAGGTCTGTCGAACTCTTGGCAACACTAATCAAGATGACACCTAAGGCTAAGAAAGATGAAAAGGTAATACCAATGGCAGTGTCACTCTTGATGATAGAGTTCCCCTTGATGTAGGTAATGATGATGGAAGCCATCAAGCCAAAGATGATCGCTCCAATAAAGAAATCAATTCCCAGGATAAAGGAAAGGGCTACGCCGGGCAAAACTGCGTGAGAGATGGCATCCCCCATGAGAGACATTCCACGTAAGATGATAAAACATCCCACGGCTCCAGCAACCACCCCGATGACTATAGCTGTTATCAGGGCATTTTGTAGGAAATGGAAATGTTGCAATCCATCGATAAATTCTACTATCATAGGTCACCTCCATTAAAGAAGAGCTTACTACCATAAGCTTTTTTGAGATTGACTTCGGTAAAGGTTTCTTCAGTTGAACCAATAGCAACCAATTCTCGATTGAGAAGCATAACTTGGTCGAAATAATGAGGGACTTTGCTGAGGTCATGATGGACGATGAGAACTGTTTTACCAGCTTTTTTAAGGTCTCTCAGTGTATTCATGATAATCTCTTCACTGATCGAGTCAATCCCGACAAAAGGCTCATCTAAAAAGATGTAGTCAGCTTCCTGCACTAAGCAGCGGGCAATCAAAACACGTTGGAATTGTCCTCCAGAGAGCTGACTGATTTGGCGATCAGCATAGTCTGAGAGTCCAACGATTTCAAGTGCATCCGCCACTTTTTTCCAGTGGCTGGCCTTTAAAGTGTGGAAGAGCGGGATAGATGGATAGAGTCCCAGTGAGACACATTCCTTGACCTTGATAGGGAAATTGTAGTCGATATGGATTTTTTGCTCGACATAGGCAACTCGATGTAAAGATTTCTTGACTTCTTTGTCATCGAGAAAGGCCTGACCTTCGTGTGGGATAATTCCCAACATACTTTTTAATAAAGTTGATTTTCCAGCACCGTTTGGACCAATAATTCCAGTAATAGTTGGTCCGTGGAGCACTAGTGAAATATCCTTTAGTGCCAACGTTTCTTTGTAGGAGACACTGAGGTTTTCGATACGTATCATACAGTTGTTTTCCTCCTGTCTTTTAATATACATTAAAAAAAAAATTAAGTCAAGTTAATTTTTAAAAAATTTAAAATAATAACTGAAAAATGAAGAAAAAAGAGAGACCATTTTTAATTGCATTCCCAAGTGTTTTTTGCTAAGCTAAGAATAAGTGAAAAAATGAAAGCGAGAACAAGATGACACGTTATCAAGACGATTTTTATGATGCAATCAATGGAGAATGGGAAAAAACAGCTGTTATTCCAGCTGATAAATCTCGAACAGGTGGCTTTATTGACCTTGATGAGGAAATTGAAGAGTTAATGCTGGCAACTACGGACAAGTGGTTGGAAGGCGAAGATGTTCCAGAGGACGCTATCCTCGCAAATTTTGTTAAGTACCATCGTATGGTACGTGATTTTGATAAGAGGGATGCAGATGGAATCAAGCCTGTCCTTCCTCTGCTCAAGGAATACCAAGATTTGGAGAGCTTTGCAGATTTTACCAGCAAACTGGCAGAGTTTGAACTAGCAGGTAAACCAAACTTCCTTCCATTTGGAGTATCACCAGACTTTATGGATGCCAGAACCAATGTTCTCTGGGCAAGTGCACCAGGAACTATCTTGCCAGATACAACCTACTATGCTGAAGACCATCCTCAACGTGAGGAGCTCTTGACGCTTTGGAAGGAAAGTAGCGCAAATCTTCTCAAAGCCTATGATTTTTCAGATGAGGAAATCGAAGACTTACTAGAGAAGAGATTGGAATTGGACCGTCGTATCGCAGCAGTGGTTCTTTCAAACGAAGAAAGTTCAGAATATGCCAAACTCTACCATCCATACGCTTATGAAGATTTCAAGAAATTTGCCCCTGCCCTACCTTTGGATGATTTCTTCCAAGCAGTTCTTGGACAAACTCCAGATAAGGTTATCGTAGATGAGGAACGTTTCTGGCAAGCAGCAGACCAATTTTATAGTGAAGAAGCGTGGCCTTTGCTTAAGGCAACCTTGATTTTGGCTGTGGTCAATCTTTCAACCAGCTATCTCACAGACGAGATTCGTGTCCTATCAGGTGCCTATGGACGTGCCCTTTCAGGTGTTCCAGAAGCTCAGGACAAGGTCAAGGCAGCCTATCACTTGGCCCAAGGTCCCTTTAAGCAAGCCCTTGGTCTCTGGTATGCGCATGAAAAATTCTCCCCAGAAGCTAAGGCAGACGTAGAGAAAAAAGTGGCGACTATGATTGATGTTTATAAGGAACGTTTGGCTAAGAATGACTGGCTCACTCCTGAAACGCGTGATAAGGCTATTGTCAAACTCAATGTCATCAAGCCTTATATCGGTTATCCAGAGGAATTGCCAGCCCGCTACAAGGACAAGGTAGTGGACGAAACTGCCAGTCTCTTTGAGAATGCCCTAGCCTTTGCGCGTGTGGAAATCAAGCACAGCTGGAGCAAGTGGAACCAGCCAGTTGACTACAAGGAGTGGGGCATGCCTGCTCATATGGTCAATGCCTACTATAATCCTCAGAAGAACTTGATTGTCTTCCCAGCGGCTATTTTACAGGCTCCATTCTATGACTTGCACCAGTCGTCTTCAGCCAACTACGGTGGTATTGGTGCTGTTATTGCTCACGAGATTTCTCATGCCTTTGACACAAATGGTGCGTCCTTTGATGAAAATGGTAGTCTCAAGGATTGGTGGACGGAAAGCGACTATGCTGCCTTTAAAGAAAAAACGCAGAAAGTTATCGACCAGTTTGATGGACAAGAATCTTACGGAGCAAGAATCAACGGAAAACTAACTGTATCAGAAAACGTTGCTGACTTGGGCGGGATTGCTGCAGCCCTTGAAGCTGCTAAGAGAGAACCAGACTTCTCAGCTGAAGAATTTTTCCACAACTTTGCTCGTATCTGGCGTATGAAAGGCCGTCCTGAGTTGATGAAACTCATGGCCAGTGTCGATGTGCACGCGCCTTCCAAACTCCGTGTCAATGTGCAAGTACCAAACTTCGATGACTTCTTTACAACATACGATGTCAAAGAAGGCGATGGCATGTGGCGTTCACCAGAGGACCGTGTGATTATTTGGTAAGACAAAAACCAAGGGAATTATCCTTGGTTTTTTGCTTGCTAGAAAAAGGGATTGAAGGTCTTTTCGTGAGCGATAGTTGTAGCTGGACCATGTCCAGGATAGACATCGTAGTTAGGAAGGGTGAAGAGTTGCGTCTGAATGCTATGGAGGAGTTGTTCCGTGCTACCTGTAGGAAGGTCTGTCCGTCCGATGGTTTCTCGGAAAAGAGCATCTCCGGTCAAGACAAGATGGGCATCAGGAAAGACGATAGAAACACCGCCGATAGAGTGCCCTGGGGTTGGTAGAACTGTAAAACGAAATTCCTCAAGCTGGTATTCCTCATGAATGACAAAGGTGTGCTCTGCAGGTTTTGCGACCACATTTGCCATATCATCGTGACGAGGGAGACCAGAGAGATTATCTACAGGTGTATAAAGCCAGCTGGCTTCACTCTCTGCTACATAAACTGGGGGATTTCCAAAAGTCTCACGAACCAAGTCTAGACTCATAATATGGTCGTAGTGGGTGTGTGTCAGGAGAATCGCGCAGACTGGTTTGTTGATTTTTTCAATAGTCTTGTGGATAGCTTCCCAATGGCTACCTGGATCAACCACAATCAGGTGTTGATCCCCTTCTAGATAATAAGTGTTTTCATAGGCAACGGGATTCACGGTTTTATGGATTTTCATACTGGCTCCAATCTCAAAGAATGTACTAAACTAAGTATAGCACAGAAGAGGGAAATAAAGTGAAAAGAAAGTCCCTCTTTTGTGTTCAAGGTTGGTTGATTTATATTAAAAAAAGAAGGAAATTGCTGTGAGAAGACTTGTTATATTTTTAGTTGAATGGTAATAAGAACATAGAACAAATAAGAAATAACTGATAAAAATACAGTTTCTTTTATTGAGAACGCATTTGGATTTTATAGTTATAATTATAAATAAAATATGTTAAAAAAAAAAATAATATTTGCGAAGTGGATCCAAATATAAATATAATGGTTTGATACATTAAATAGTATTTTATTAAATTTGTTTCAACAAAAATATAAGGTTTACATACTGTAAATAGAAGACTTGTGCTTGTTTTTTGCCAATCAAATGATTTGGATGTTATTAATTTTATTTTAAATAAAATTATAAAAATTGTTGAAAAAGATAGGGGAAAGTGTTAGTATGAATATGCATATTGAATATGAGGATATAATCCTTTTGAAACATCAAAATTTAAAAGCCTTTTTAAGGAGAGAAAGAAATTTTGTTTTTCTATATTTCAATATCGATATAATAAAAATAGGAAGGTTGTGTATCTTATGAAGAGTAAGCAACAGGATTATCGAACGGAGAAGTACATTCGTTATGGCATTCGGAAGTACAGCTTTGGGGTTGCGTCGGTGGCAATTGCGACCGGTTTGATGATGTTCCTAGGTAATGGTGCGGTATCGGCGGCGGAAGTACAAGGTGCAGATGCAACAGTGACAACGACAACACCAGTAGCAGCAAAGGAGTCGGAGTCAACTATAACGGCGGAGAAATCTGAAGCTAAGGCGTCAGAAAAAGTAGTAGAGACTAAAAAAGTTGATAAGACTGCTCTGACTAAAAAAGTAGTTGAGTTAGAAGCGAAGATTGCATCTGCAAAGAAAGCTGATGCAACAGCGATAGCTACTGCAAATGAAGTATTGACTGTGGCAAAGGCAGTTCTTGCAAACGAAACTGCAAAACAGGCTGATATCGATGCAGAGCATGCTAAAGTTGAAGCTTTGGTTACAGTTGTAGTTGAGTCAGACGAAGCTGGGAAACAAGTTGAGGAAACAGCAGCAACTACAGCAGTCAAACCAGTGGCGACCACTGCTACAGAAAAAGCAGAAGAAACAAAAGAAACAAAAGAAGCAGAAGAAACTGTCAAACCAGTCCAAGAAGCTAAAAAAGTCTTAGAACAAGTTACCTCTGAAGCTGAGGTAACCAATGTTTTAGCAACTGAAGCAATCCGGAAAAATAAGCTTGAGGCTGAAAACAAAGCGGCAATTGAGGCAGCGATAGCTAATAATAAAGAAGTTATTGCGGAAGCTAAAAAAGTGTTAGTTACGGATAGCGTTACAGCTAAACAAATCAATGATCAATTGTCACGCTTAAATGATTCCATTATTGCTGTCTACAATGATTTGAAGAAAGCAGGAATCGGAAAAGATGGAAACTTTGGAGTCGCTTTGGCTGCTCAAGATTTCTATGCCGAAGAGGGTTCTAACACAACTCATGCATCGGAAACAAACGCTGCAAATCATACTGGTAAAGATACCTATACAATTCCAGTACAAGAAATTAAATTAATTACGGGTACTGATGCTACAGGGCTAGAGATTGAAGTCTATTCTAATCAGCGGGTTGGTAATGATACAAATGCTGGAAATGGGATGCATACAGAACAGGGTGGAAAAACTGGTCATAACAACAAAGGACGTGTAGACTATCCATTAACCCCTGATGCCGCTAAAAAATTAGCAGAAGAAGCCCCTCTTTGGAGAAATAAACTCCGTGCGGATGGGTCAAGAATTTCAAACGCTGCGACGTCAATATACTCTGCTAACGGTGGTTATGAATACCTAGCTACAGAAATTTATGGCTATGGGTATGAACAAGGAGTTGACAGAGTTTATATTAAAGGTTTGAAAGATCGTATTGCAGTTACAGAAAAAGCTAAGCAAGCTGGTTGGAGTCTTACCTCTGTAACACCAACTAACCTTGTACCAGGTGTTGCTTATGATGAGGCGACAGATACCATTCAAGGTAAAGTAATTGCTGGTATTGAAAATGGAGTGTATGACTTACGATTCAATATTACTGCAACGAATACAGATGGGCGGACTGTCACCTTCCAAATTCAGAATCTACGTGCTGGTTGGGTAGGTTGGCAAGATAGCACACCTCCTACAATTCAGTCAGATTCGGCTCGTTATGATAGAACTGTTGGTGATGATGCGAATATCAATCTTCGTTTTCATGATTCTTCGGGAGCTAGTGCGATACCTGGCAATTCAGCAGGAAACTATGACTATACAACTGCTGAAGGTAAAGTAGTTAAAGTTCGTCAAAATTCTTCTAAAGCAGTCACAGGTGTCTCAGGCTACAACACTATAGGAGCAGAATTAGATGATTCTAAAGTGTTGATTCCTGGCACCAACTATACTGTAACAAACAGTACTGCTGAAGAGCAAAAAGCTGCTGGAACCAACATGGGTAATGCTGTCATTGGAGGTAAGGTGACAGAGGCAGGTATCTATACCGTTTCAGTATTTGCTAAAGATTATGATAAATTATCTAATAATACGACATGGAATCAGTCAGGTCAAGAGGCGCACGGTTCTATTACTGTAGTTGTTAAGCCTAAAGTTGAAGTTCAAAACGTTGAAACCTATTCAACAACAGTTCCTGTTAAAATCTCGACAGGTGCTACAAGTGCTAAGGTTACAATGCCAGATGGAACTGTAACAAACTTGAAAGCCGTTAATGGTAAATGGCTTGTAGATAGTGGTTCAACCAATACTGCGGTTACTGAAAATCAAGAACTAGGTGCTGTAGATTCAAATACCGTCTTTAATATTCCAGTCACGTCAGAAGCAACTGCAAAAGTTGGTGTTGATAATATCAAAGTAGAAGCATCAGCTGAAAATGTTAAGGGAACTTTCTTACGTGATCGAGTTGAATTGAATGGAACTGATGGGCAAAAACACACTGCAGTTTTAAATAGTACATCTGGTCACTGGGAGCTTCCTGCTGACTATGCCGAAGTGAAAACAGCAAATGGAGATGGGACTACAACTTGGACGAAACGCCAAGTATACACTGAAGCGAAACTAGATGGCGGTATGAAATTCTTCATTTACGAATATACTCGTCAACTTGATAAAGATGGAAATGTAACAAGTGTAACTACTCCTGATCGTCCAATGAAGGAATATGTTTCTCAAAATACTAACCAAGCTGGCGATGGTATGTCAGTAACTATTACTTTTGACAAACATTCAAACACATGGACATCATCAGATGGAACAGAAGTTACTGCTAAAAAGTTGGGTGATGATTCATGGGAAGTTCATACTAAATCAGGATTTGGTGGAATCATTAGAGGAACAATCGCAACTAACTCAGATGTTGCGACTGTTGTCAATACGAAACCAACTGCAAGCTCACAAGATTATACTTCTACTAAAGGAACTGCGGTAGATCTCCGTAATGAAGCAAAAGCTGCAGTGACAATCTCTGATGCAGAAGATACTAAGTACGGAAAAACAACTTACATTACTCGTATTACAGTAACATCTCCTTCAGGAGTTCAGAAGGTTTATGACACTAAACAAGATGCAAACAACTATAATCTTGCTAGTGGTTATACACTGAGTGAAGTGGGAGTCTATACAGTAACAGTTGACGTTATTGATAGTAATGGCAATTACACAACAGATGCTACAATAGGTGGAACTGAATCTGGTGTGGATCATGGGGCTGGCTCATCAACCGCTACAACAACTTACCACATCACAGTAACAGACACGATTGAAGGTCATAATGTAACATCCACAGATGTTCAAGGAGCGACTCAAACAGGTACTCCAACCTTTACATCTGTTGGTGATGGCTCACCTGTGGCACCAAGTGCTACTTCACCTGCTAAGTTGGTAGATCCTACCACTGGTAAGTTAGTTGACCAAGTAACAATTGATGGTCAAGGAACATACACAATTAATAATGAAACTGGTGTTGTGACATTTGTTCCGTTGAAAACATTCACAGGTACAGCAACCCCAGTGACTGTATCATTAACAGCAACTCTTGGTCAATATAAAGATGGAAAACCTATTACCGCTACAGCGACAGCAACATATACTCCAACTGTTACACCAGTTACTCCAACAGCAACTCCTGCAGAATCAACTGGTATCCAAGGCGCTACTCAAACAGGAACGGTAGCATTCAAAGAAGGACACTCTGTTGCTCCAATCAAGCCGAACTCAGCTGTTCTTCTTGATAAGAATGGTACTCCGGTAGCACCTGGAGCTTCAGTAGATGCTTTGGATGAGAATGGTAACAAAGTAGGGGAATATACAATTGACCCAACTTCAAATACTGTAACATTCAGTCCAACCGATAAGACTTACAAAGGTAAAGTCCAACCTGCAACAGTTCAGGCTGAAGATGAGAATGGTACAAAAGTTAAGACAACTTATACTCCACATATTGTAGGTGTTACTCCAACAGCAGAACCTGCTAAGTCAGTTGATGTCCAAGGAGCAACTCAAGAAAGTACAGTAACATTCAATGGTGGTACGACTACACTGGATGGTAAACAGGTGACTGTAGATATTGACCCAGCTACTTTCACTCTTTTAGATGAAACCGGAAAAGACCCTAGTGGAAATGTTATTGGTACATATACTCTGAAAACAGTTGGTGGACAAGCCGTTGCAGTCTTTACCCCAACTGATAAGACTTATAGTGGTGAAGTTCAACCTGTGCGTGTACAGGCTAAAGATAAAAATGGTATTTCGGTTGAAACAACTTACACACCATTGATTACGCCAGTTACACCAATAGCAACTCCAGCAACTTCTGAAAATATTCAAGGAGCAACACAAACAGGCACCCCTACATTTGTTCAAGGTGATGCAATTGCACCAATTAAACAGGGTTCAGTAAAACTTCTTGATAAAGAAGGAAATGAAGTTCCTGCAGGTCAGACAACTCCAGCTTATGCTGAAGATGGGACTACTGAAATTGGTACATTCTCTATTGATCCAACAACTGGAAAGGTAACCTTTAGTCCAACGGATAAATTGTATTCTGGTAAGGTTACTCCAGCAACTGTGCAAGCAGAAGATGAAAACGGAACTAAAGTGACGACAACTTACACGCCACAAATTATCCCAGTAAATCCTATTGGAGTTCCTGCGACTTCTGAAGATGTTCAAGGTGCAACTCAAACTGGAAAACCAGAATTCCAAGGTGGAACTGCAGTTGTCAATGGAAAAGAAGTTACTGTTGAGATGAATGACACTGTTCCAGCTAAATTGATTGATTCTAAAACTGGAAATGTTGTGGATTCTATCACTATTCCGGGTGAAGGTACTTATACTGTAGCACCGGACGGAACAGTAACCTTTGTTCCTGAAAAAACCTTTACAGGTCAAGCATCAGGTGTTGAAGTTTTACGTGAAGACAAGAATGGAACCCCCGTTACAGCAAGCTACACTCCAGTTGTTAAGGCAGCAATTCCAACAGCTACTGATGCTGTTACAGAAGACATTCAAGGTGCAACTCAAAAAGGAGTGCCTACATTCCTAGGTGGTAGGGTTACTGTTAATGGAGTGGAAAAAATTGTTCCTATTGATGAAACCAAGGGTCTTGAACTTATTGATCCAAAAACAGGAAAACCAACAGATCAACCAATTGTCATTCCAGGCGAAGGAACTTATACTGTAAATAATGGTATGGTAGAATTTAAGCCAGAACCACAATTTACTGGAAAAGGAACAGGTGTAGAAGTTCAACGTGTAGATGAGAATGGAACTCCTGTAAAAGCTAAATACACTCCAGTTGTTAAACCAGCAACTCCAACAAGTTCGGATGTTATTACAACAGATGTTCAGGGTGCAACTCAATCAGGAACACCAACATTTGAAGGTGGAAAAGTCAAAGTTAATGGTATTGAGAAAACTGTTGAAATTGATGAAACAGTCAAACCAACGTTTGATGATGGTACAAAAGAGAAGACAATTCCAGGTGAAGGTACATATACTATTGATGAAACTGGAAAAGTAACCTTTACTCCCGAGAAGACATTTACAGGTCAAGCAACAGGTGTGACTGTTAAGCGTGTTGATAAGAATGGAACCCCAATTACAGCTAAGTATACCCCAGTTGTTATCCCGGTTACACCTACTTCAAAAGATTCTGAATCAGAAGGTCCGAAAGGACAACCTCAATCAGGAACACCAACATTTGAAGGCGGAAAAGTAACAATCAATGGTAAAGAAATTCCGGTAGAAATTGATGAAACAGTTAAGCCGACCTTTGACGATGGTACAACAGAGAAGAAGGTACCAGGTGAGGGTACATATACTATTGATGAAGCTGGAAAAGTTACTTTCACACCAGAGCCAGAATTTGTAGGTCGAGCAACTGGAGTAACAGTTAAACGTGTTGATAAGAATGGAACCCCAATTACAGCTAAATACATCCCTACTGTACGTCCGAATACTTCATTTGTTGATACTAAAGGAAATATCCTAGCACCAAGTGAAGATGGTTCGCAACCTAAGAAAGATATTCCAGGATATAAAATTGTTGAAACTAAGGTTGATGAAAAAGGCAATGTGGTCCACGTTTATGAGAAGGTTAAGACCAGTCACAAGGATAAGGAAGGGAATGACATTCCAGGTTATCCAAGCGAAGACGGCGAACAACCTAAGAAAGATATTCCAGGCTACCGCTTCGTAGAGACCAAAAAACTTCCAAACGGTGACACAGAACATGTCTACGAAAAAGTGAAGACTAGTCACAAGGATAAGGAAGGGAATGAAATTCCAGGTTATCCAAGCGAAGACGGCGAACAACCTAAGAAAGATATTCCAGGTTACCGCTTCGTAGAGACCAAAAAACTTCCAAACGGCGACACAGAACATGTCTACGAAAAAGTGAAGACTAGTCACAAGGATAAGGAAGGCAACGAGATTCCAGGTTATCCAAGCGAAGACGGCGAACAACCTAAGAAGGAAATTCCAGGTTACCGCTTCGTAGAGACTAAGAAACTTCCAAACGGTGACACAGAACATGTTTATGAGAAGGTTAAGACCAGTCATAAGGATAAGGAAGGCAATGACATTCCAGGTTATCCAAGCGAAGACGGCGAACAACCTAAGAAGGAAATTCCAGGTTACCGCTTCGTAGAGACTAAGAAACTTCCAAACGGCGACACAGAACACGTTTATGAGAAGGTTAAGACTAGTCATAAGGATAAGGAAGGCAATGACATTCCAGGCCATCCAACCGAAGACGGCCAACAACCTAAGAAAGATATTCCAGGTTACCGCTTCGTAGAGACTAAGAAACTTCCAAACGGGGACACAGAACACGTTTATGAGAAGGTTAAGACTAGTCATAAGGATAAGGAAGGCAATGACATTCCAGGTTATCCAACCGAAGACGGCCAACAACCTAAGAAAGAAATTCCAGGCTACCGCTTCGTAGAGACTAAGAAACTTCCAAACGGCGACACAGAACATGTCTACGAAAAAGTGAAGACCAGTCATAAGGATAAGGAAGGCAATGACATTCCAGGTTATCCAACCGAAGACGGTGAACAACCTAAGAAAGAAATTCCAGGTTACCGCTTCGTAGAGACTAAGAAACTTCCAAACGGCGACACAGAACATGTCTACGAAAAAGTTGTTACTGCCCCTCAACAAAAGCCGACTGAGCAATCTCCAACTACTAAAGCAACCAAAGAATTACCTAATACTGGTACGGAAGATCATGCAGCTTTGGCAGCTTTAGGAGTACTTGGTTTGATGAGCGGATTTGGACTTGTGTCTCGCAAGAAAAAAGAAGACTAATTCTATACTCGAGATTCTAACTAGTATCCATTAGTTTCTTAAACAAAAAACCAACTAATCATTAGGTTAGTTGGTTTTTGTCTATTCTCGATTTTTCCAAGCTTGGTAACGGGTATCAATCAAGAGTTGGGTTAGTCGTCCCATGATTTCTCTTTCTTCGGGAGTGAGGGATTGAGCTTGGACAAAGAGATGGTGAATGTGTTCAATGACCTTGAAGGAAGAAAGATCGTTGATAGAAGAGATTCCAGCATCAAGAATGATTCCAAAAAAGAGGTCGAAGTAGAGCTGCAGTTCCGTATCAGGGACCGTCTCAACCCATTCCTTGAAGGTAGTATCGACTTGCTGGCTGTCACTATTGGTCTCGTCCAGTTGGACAAAGTGTTTGTCTTCAACCTGCCAACTAAAAGTGTCATGCTGAGCAAGGCCACCTAGAGCGGTGCTTCGAACGACGATTTTTTTGTCCGGAATTTCCAACATCATTCCGATGATAGACCCTTGCGGGATAAACACTTTCGTTCTTTCCATCATGTTTTGATAGCCTGGTGTTTCGGTTAGTTCCTTGTGAAGCCCAGGGGCATCAAAAGTGTAGACAGAGACAATGTTTTTCTGCAAGTTTGGATCAAGTTGACTGGCAGCATAGACAGCTAGATTGCCTCCTTTTGAGTGTCCTGCTAGGATAACCTTTTGGTTGGGGTGTTGAGCAAAAAAATTCTCTAAATACTGGAGGGCATGTTTTTGAGCTGGAATTTCTTTCATATAGGTCATATGAAAATCTTCTTTCCAACCGATGATACTATCATCCGTTCCACGAAAAACAAGCAAATAAGTATCGAGACTGATACGATAAGTCATGGCTGCAAACTGTTTTTGCAATTCAGGATCAATATCGTTGATAAAGTCTGAGAGCTTGCAATTTTTAAAGCGTTTGTGTTGAGCGAGCTGATCCAACAACTGGAGACGGTTCTTATTGGTCAACATCGTCGTGTCTCTAGGGATTTGAGGTGCAAGATCTATAAGGCGCTTTGGTTCTTGGGTGACTACATCATCAAAAGCAAGGTAGGTTAATTCAGTCAAGGCAAGAACATCTAACTCGTTCACGGGGAGGTCATAAAAGGAATCGTATGCTACATCATTTAAGTAGTCAAAAATATTGGCCATAAAAGCTCCTTTCTCTATGTTTATCCTACCACATTTACCTAGAATTAGCTAGTAGGGTTTGATTGAAATACATAGAAGATAGATTGCTCCTATTTCAAACCTCTAAACGAGCTTACTTGTATGTTTTTGCTATCAATCCAATTTTCCTTTAAAAAGTTCTTCATCTCATTTACATCATCAGGCTGACCTGTGATGAGATAACTAGCTTGATTGCCGTATTCATCAATAGCACGTTTTAAAAATTCTTGACTTTGAGAAAGTTCCTCGCTAGTTTTATAAGTAAAATTCGGTGTTTTTTGAGCCAGTTCTTTCATCTCATTATCGAAAATAGTAACTCCTTTGTCAAAATGGTTGAGAATAATCGGACATTTACCAGCCCATTCTTTGATAAGGGGGCGTAGAGCAGAAATGCCGACATCAGATGCAAAGCAAACTAGTGGCTGATTCGTATCTTTAACAGACAAAGAGGAATCCAGCCAACTCATCTCAATCTCACTGCCAGCCGGTAAATGTGTCAAGGTGTTCTTAAAGTTGCTACCACTATTATGAGTCAAAATGAGAATTTCATCTTCATCAGGTGTGGAGGCAATGGTTAGCCATCGACTGGTTTGCTCTCCCTTAGCTTCATATTTACTAGCAGTAGACGAGGTATCAGGGAGTGTAAACTTAGCATAAGCCCCAGCTTTCCAGATTTGATGACTCGGTTTTGTGATATGAATTAAATATAGATCTCCGCTGGGGTTTTCGATGGATTTTATCGATAATGTCTGGCTTCGTCCAAGATAAGCGATGGCACCCCAAGTTATAATACAAAGCGCTCCAAGTGTTGATAGAATGATAATAAACATTTTTTTACCTCTTTTCATTATTTTCCTCATTTCCAAAATTTAAAAGATAGCCAAGTAGCCAGTGCGATAACAGGAATAAAGCCAATCAGTTTGATAAGCAAATCAGTATTAGGTAGGCTGTAAATATAAATCATGGTAGTCAATGCCGCCAACCAAATACCCGCAATTTTTAAAATAACAGGTAAGCCGGCAATCATACATAACCCTATAGCCAGCAAAATCATACCTCCAGTCGCAAAGGACATAAAATCAGGGTTTGATAAATCAACCTGTTGTAGTGTAGCTCCCCAAATAATGATCAAAATACCAATAATGGCAAGAGAAATTCCTGTAATACCTAATCCATTCATTTTTTTAACTCCTTGTTTGTCCATGATAAAATCTCCTTTATTATATTATTGAATGAATAAAATATTAGTTCATTCATATATTTTCAAAAAATAAAAAAATCAATTCTTCTTATAAAAATTTTGTCCTTTCTATGTAAATAATATCAAATATAGCATATCCATTTAATCTATAATCTGTTCTATCTCACCTATAAGAATAAAATGAGGTTCCCAGCCACCATGTCCGTCAGTATAGATATCTGGATACAATTCATAGTAATCCCTTATTTCCTGTACAAAACTCTCCTTGTCAAACTGTTGCTTACAAAGCTTTTTACATAAAAAAGTCTGTTTTGCCTCTTTAAATCCCATTGTCTTACCTATAGGAATTGCCATAAGTCCGGCATTTTCTATTTTATTTTCATTTCTTCCTGAATGACTTCCAAGGTATGCAAGTGCCTTTTTATATTTTGGATCAAAAAAGCTTACAGTAAAGTATTCACTATCATCAATAAACTCAGCTGTATATCTTGACGGATGTATATATAGGGTTACAGTCGCCTTACTTTTTCCCGGTGCTCCCCAAATATTTCCAAGGCTACTCCATGACACGAGGCAGGCATTGAACTTTTCCCTGTTGCCTACCGTTATTGCCGCCCATTCACTGTCAAAAATGTCAAACGGTTTGTACTCTTTTTTTCTAAATTCCATGTTCATTCCTCTTTCTCCAATTCACCTATAATTAAATTATATTTGTTATTTAAGAATTCCTTTTATGAAGTTGGTTGCAAGTATTTCAACGGTCTTGCCAATATCTGGAAAATCTTTTTCCGTGATATGCATATCCATATAGTAAAACAGATTATAAACCTGTAAAATATCTTGAATCTTTTCTGGCGAGTACCCTTCAGCCTGCATACGATTTGTAAAAGTTTTAACTAGAAACTGATGAAATGGATTTGCGACTTTGCCTTCCTCCGAGGAATAGTAGCTGTGTAACTCATCTGCGATGGCAGGATTGTACCATTCTGCAAGGATTTTATTGGAAGAAACGAAAGTTCTGGACTGAGCAAAGAGTTGACCAATGAGGTCGGTCATATCAATTTCCCAATCCAGTTCTTCGATCATAGCTTGACGAACACGGTTGTTTTCATCTATATAGGTGTCTAGAAAAATGGCTTCTTTACTCTCGTAATAGTTATAAAAAGAACCAACTGCAACACCAGCTTGCCTAGCAATTTCTGAAATTCCTGTTGCCTTGTAACCTTTTTTCGAAAAAACTTCATAGGCTGCTGTCTTTAAAGCTTGTTTTTTGTCCAATATGATTTAGCCTCCTTTGTTTTGTGAATGAATAAATCGATTTGTTCATTCATATTCTAACAAATCATGGCTAGCTTGTCAATAAGAAGGCTAGATTTATTAAATAAGTTAAAGAAACGCTAACAAAATGAGCACAAAAAGGAAAATATAGGATAAGGCTGGAACTATAGTTAAAAATAAGGTATGATATCAGTGGGATTGTTTTCTATTTAGCTTTCGTTTCCGAATCTGGATTTGAAAGATAAATAGCCAAATAGTTGAGTTACTAATTCATAGATTTTTATTAAGGTTTTTTATAGTTTGAACAAGAGTAAAGGAGGAGCGCATGCACAAGATTTTACTAGTAGAAGATGACCAAGTTATTCGACAACAAGTGGGAAAACTGCTCTCTGAGTGGGGATTTGAGGTCGTTTTGGTAGAAGACTTTATGGAAGTATTGAGCCTTTTTGTTCAGTCGGAGCCTCATTTGGTCCTCATGGATATCGGTCTGCCTCTTTTTAATGGTTACCATTGGTGCCAGGAGATTCGTAAGATTTCTAAGGTGCCCATCATGTTTCTCTCTTCGAGAGATCAAGCGATGGATATCGTCATGGCGATCAATATGGGGGCAGATGACTTTGTGACCAAGCCTTTTGACCAGCAGGTGCTCCTTGCCAAGGTTCAAGGCTTGTTGCGCCGTTCCTATGAATTTGGCCGTGATGAAAGTCTGCTGGAGTATGCGGGTGTGATCCTCAATACCAAGTCTATGGACCTGCACTATCAGGGGGAAGTCCTGAGTTTGACCAAGAATGAATTTCAAATTTTGCGGGTCTTGTTTGAACATGCTGGCAATATCGTGGCGCGTGATGACCTGATGCGGGAACTCTGGAATAGCGACTTTTTCATCGATGACAATACCTTGTCTGTCAATGTTGCTCGCCTGCGCAAAAAGTTGGAGGAGCAAGGTTTAGCAGGGTTTATCGAAACCAAGAAAGGGATAGGATACGGACTGAAACATGCTTGATTGGAAATCATTTTTTCTAGCCTATCTGCGTTCTCGCAGTCGCGTTTTTGCCTATATTTTTTCATTAGGCTTTCTCGTCCTTCTCTTTCAGTTTTTATTTGCTAGTCTAGGAACTTATTTTCTTTATTTCTTTCTGCTCAGTAGTTTTGTGACCTTCCTATTTTTGGCTTGGGATATATTTGCAGAAGCTCAGGTTTACCGGCAGGAAATACTCTATGCTGAGAGAGACCCCAAGTCTCCTCTGGAATGTGCGCTAGTAGAAAAGCTCGAAGAGCGTGAGTCTGAATTGTATCAAAAGAAGTCGGAAGCGCAGAGTAAGCTGACGGATTTGCTTGACTACTACACCTTGTGGGTTCACCAAATCAAGACCCCCATTGCGGCAAGCCGTCTCTTGGTAGCAGAAGTCTCTGATCGTGAGGTTAAGCAGCAACTGGAACAGGAAATCTTTAAGATTGACTCCTATACCAATCTGGTGTTGCAGTACCTGCGTTTGGAGAGCTTCCATGATGACTTGGTATTTGAAAAGGTTCAAGTGGAAGATCTGGTGAAGGAAGTGGTTCGCAAGTATGCTCTTTTCTTTATCCAAAAAGGACTGACGCTCAATCTACATGATCTAGACAAAACCATCGTGACCGATAAGAAGTGGCTGTTGGTCGTCATTGAACAAATCCTCTCAAACAGTCTCAAATACACCAAAGAAGGTGGGCTAGAGATTTATATGGAAGGTCAGGAGCTCTGTATCAAGGATACGGGAATCGGGATTAAAAACAGCGATGTGCTCCGAGTCTTTGAACGTGGCTTTTCAGGCTACAATGGGCGTTTGACCCAGCAGTCATCTGGACTTGGCCTCTATCTATCTAAGAAAATTTCTGAAGAACTGGGCCACCAGATTCGCATCGAGTCTGAGGTCGGAAAAGGAACAACCGTACGGATTAAATTCGCTGAAGTGAAGCTCGTTATTGAGTAAACATAAATGAGAAAAAGCCTCCGAATGGAGGCTTTTATGCTAGGCTCTTATACTCAATGAAAATCAAAGAGCAAACTAGGAAACTAGCCGCAGGCTGTACTTGAGTACGGCAAGGCGACGTTGACGTGGTTTGAATTTGATTTTCGAAGAGTATTATTTCTCAACGCGTGATTTGTTAGCGATATCAGCCAGGATAGATTCAACAAAGTCATCAACTGAGACAGTTTGTGTTTCTTTTTGGCCGTAGCGACGAACATTGACTGTTCCGTCTTCCATTTCCTTGTCACCAACGATCAATTGGTAAGGAATTTTGCTTGTTTGTGAAGCACGGATCTTGAACTGCATTTTTTCGTTGCGTTCATCCACATCAGCACGGACACCACGGTCACGGAGCTTCTTAGCCACTTCCCATGCGTAGTCCACGTGTTTTTCGTTAGATACTGGGATGAGGGTTACTTGATGTGGTGCAAGCCATGTTGGGAAAGCTCCCTTGTAGTTCTCAATCAAGATAGCTGTGAAGCGTTCCATAGTTGAAATAACACCACGGTGGATCATAACTGGACGATGTTCTTCACCATCAGCTCCGATGTATTTGAGGTCGAAGCGTTCTGGAAGCAAGAAGTCAAGTTGGATAGTCGAAAGGGTTTCTTCTTTTCCGAGAGCTGTCTTAACTTGGATATCCAATTTTGGTCCGTAGAAGGCTGCTTCACCTTCAGCTTCAAAGTAGTCAACGCCCATTTCATCAAGGGCTGCACGAAGCATAGTTTGGGCATTTTCCCACATCTCATCGTTATCGAAGTATTTGTGAGTATCTTGAGGGTCACGAAGAGAGAGACGGAAGCGGTATTCAGTCAAGTTGAAGTCTTCATAAACATCGATAATCAACTGAAGGGCACGTTGGAATTCTTCTTGGATTTGTTCTGGAGTAACAAAGAGGTGACCGTCGTTGAGTGACATCTCACGCACACGTTGAAGACCTGTGAGGGCACCAGATTTCTCGTAGCGGTGCATCATACCGATTTCAGCGATACGGATTGGCAATTCGCGGTATGAGTGAACATGGTGTTTGAAGACTTGGATGTGGTGTGGGCAGTTCATTGGACGAAGGACAAATTCTTCCCCGTCACCCATGTCCATGGTTGGGAACATGTCTTCTTGGTAATGATCCCAGTGACCAGAAGTCATGTAAAGCTCTACAGAAGCAAGTGGTGGAGTGTAAACGTGTTGGTAGCCAGAAGCCAACTCTTTGTCGACAATGTAGCGCTCCAATTCACGACGGATAGTCGCACCGTTTGGCAACCAGAATGGTAGTCCTTGTCCGACTTCTTGTGAAATCATGAAGAGGTCAAGCTCTTTGCCAAGTTTACGGTGGTCACGTTCTTTGGCTTCTTCACGCATTTGAAGGTAGTTCTTCAAGTCTTTCTTGTCAAACCAAGCTGTACCGTAGATCCGTTGCATCATCGCGTTGTCGCTATTTCCACGCCAGTAAGCACCTGCTACATGAAGAAGGTGGAAGATTTGGATACGGCCTGTTGATGGAACGTGAGGTCCACGGCAGAGGTCTACATATTCACCCTGACGGTAGATAGTCAACCCACCTTCGTCTTCTGAGTGTTCTTCGATCAATTCCAACTTGTAAGGGTCGTTCTTGAAGATTTCACGTGCCTCGTCTTTCGTCACTTCTTCACGGATTGATGGGAAGTTTTCTTTAACGATTTTTTTCATTTCTTCTTCGATACGAGGAAGGTCTTCGTTGGAGATTTGACCAGCTGTGTTATCAGTATCGTAGTAGAAGCCATCTTCAATAGCTGGACCAACACCCAAGTGAATATCTGGGAAAAGGCGACGAGCTGCTTGGGCAAACAAGTGAGCAGCTGAGTGACGCAAGATTGGAAGGGCATCTTCGTGATCAGGTGTCACGATTTCGATGCTTCCATCTTCAGTGATAGCACGAGTCGTATCGATGAGTTTGCCGTTGAATTTACCAGCCAAGGCTTTTTTAGCGAGGGAATTGCTGATAGATTGGGCAATTTCAAAAGTAGTCACGCCAGATTCGAATTCACGAACAGCGCCATCTGGGAAAGTAATCTTAATCATGGTTTTCTCCTTAAAAATTTATCATATTTAAAAATTGAGGTTGAAGAAGTAGAGAATTCGATATCTACAAAGAATCATAACAATTAATTATCTAAACAAATGATAGTTTAACTTTCTCATTTTAAAGATAAAGAAAGCTGTAGAAATGAATAGATAGCATACTAAGGAAAGGATTAGAGACAGATATTGTTCATCAGTCATCTCACCTTCCATGTATATCCTTAGCGGATAGTTTCTTATAGCATTAACCAAATAAATACCAGCAGTTAGGCTTAGAAAATATCCTGACAGGATGAGTTTCTTTTTCTTAAAAAACATTAAGATACCAAGAAAAGGAGCAAGAAATGGCAAAAGAGGAACAAATGCAAAAAATGAAAAAACAACAATGTACTCTAACCCCCATAGACTGAGAGTTTTCATTAGCCATACATAGACGATAAGGAAGGCACAGGGAATCACCCAAGACAATGATTTATTCACATTAACCTCCAGCTTCTTTTCTTAGCTATGTTTCATTTAATCTGGCAATATCTCTATTCTCCAAACAAAAAACGACATCCTAAAAGGACGTCGCAACGTGGTTCCACCTTCATTCATGTTCCTCAAAAAAGAGGGACACCTCTGATTGGCTTTAACGTGGCCACCGTTTTATGTTTGCATAAAAGTCAGTAGAGTAGTATCAGTTTAGGCTTTCTATGCGTTTTCAGCAACCACGCACTCTCTAGTAGAAAGGGACTAAGTGACTTGTCTCTATGCATTATTATAGCATGATTGCGAGAATTTTCAAGGTTTTTATATAATTTTTTTGTTTTTCGCTCTCTGGAAGAGATGCTTGATACCCACACCAGAAACCAACCCAAGTAGGGCAAAGAGTTCATAGGCTAGGAAGTAAAGCAGGATGAACTCACCAAAGGTGATGATGGTAAAGCAATAGAGCAGACCAATACCGAGTAGCCACCAAAGTGAGAAATGAAATCGATAGCTATAAAGTAGCGATACGATAAAGATTACCAGAGGTGAAAAGAGGATGATGTTGTAAATGTAGAGCCCTTTCAGTGTATATGGGTCGGAGATGAGTAGAGAGAGGAGTTCATAGAGGGGCCAGTAAAAGAAGAAAATGACAAGGTAGTATGGGATATACTTAAGATAATTCCGCATGGCAATAGTCCTCCAATCTGGAAAAATTGAGAGATATTGTAGACCACATAATCCTAAATGAAGGAGAAATCTCTACTTATATTATAGCACGATTTAAAAGCTCTTACAATTTAATCCAGTGATCAGTGATAGTGATCTTTTCGAGTGTTTTCTGCTATAATACTAACAAAAGAAGTAAGAGAGAATGAGGAGAAAGAATGACCAAAATAGCAGTTCTTTCAGACATACATGGAAATACGACAGCTTTGGAAGCTGTTCTGACTGATGCAAGAGCGGCAGAGGTAGATGAGTACTGGCTTTTGGGAGATATTCTCATGCCTGGAACAGGACGTAGAAGGATATTGGACCTCTTAGCTAGCTTGCCTATTACAGTAAGAGTTCTTGGTAATTGGGAAAATAGTCTCTGGCGAGGCCTGCATCGCAAGTTAGATCCTACAATAGCGAGTCATCGTTATCTCCTGCGTCAAAGTCAGTACATCTTAGAGGAGGTCAGCCCTGAAGAAATCGAAGACCTCAATAATCAACCCATGCAAGTTCATCGTCAGTTTGGTGATTTGATGGTGGGAATCACTCACCATCTCCCTGATAAAAACTGGGGTAGAGAGTTGATTCATACGGGAAAGCAAGAAGATTTTGATAGATTGGTCACTAATCCACACGCCTCTATCGCAGTATATGGTCATATTCATCAACAGTTGCTTCGTTACGGAAGTGATGGACAGTTGATTCTTAATCCAGGTTCCATTGGACAACCTTTCTTTCTAGATGCGAAGTTGCGTAAGGACCTTCGGGCTCAGTATATGATTTTAGAGTTTGATGAAGTAGGTTTGTCTGATGTTGATTTTCGTCGAGTGGATTATGATGTAGAAGCTGAATTGCAGTTGGCTAAGGATTTGAAGCTCCCCTATTTTCAGGTCTACTATGAAAGTTTGGTAAATGGGATTCACCATACTCATAATCATGAATTGTTAGGTCAGATTAGTGAACAAGAAGGTTATGATCAGGATGTTGAACTCTGGATGGAAAGAGACAAAAAAGATTGGTTTTAAGAGGACTTCTAGCTAGAAAACAGATAGTCTAGGAACTGTTGTTTTCCGATAAGTCGAACTGGATACGAATTGACGGCTTCTCAAATTTATGTTAGAATAACGGAATATAACTAATTTGAATCTCATACTAATTGATATTCAAAATAAGAGGAGACAGATAATGAAACCAGAAGAGTTACACGCTATTGCCTCGGAGTTGGGCTTGCAATTTGACGAAGATTCGCGTAGTATTTATGGCACGCAGTCAGGCTATTTACTTTTCCTGCAAGAAACTGACGTGAAAAATCAGTTTCGACTTTGTGTCAGTGTGAGTTTGAATGGTAATCCTGCGGATTTAGAAGAAAATGAATTGGTTTGGGATGAGTTTAAGAGTGAATCTCTTCCAAACTTGTCGACCTTGTCTATCAATCAGTACCTTGTTTCTTTTGTCGTAAAAGGTGCAATGCGCAAATCCAAAACAATCGAAAAGTTACAGACGCTCATAACAGACCTCGTTGCATTCCTTGAAACCCATCATTTCGTCCAAGTCTGTGCCTACAGCGGTCAGGAGGGGCCCGTTGGTCTCTATCAATTAGGTGATTCAATTTTCCTTATCAACGAGGAAAGCTATCAATTGCTGAAGAGCAATCTTCAGATTGAGGTAGATTCTTATCAAAATCAAAAGGAAAATGTTCTTCTTGGAGCAGTTGGTGCCTTGCTTGGAGCCTTGATTGGTGGAGCAGTTGCTCTATTTATCGCTCGTCTAGGTTATGTAGCTATGGTAGCGGGTATTGTTCTGGGGATTTGTACCATTAAAGGATATGAAATCCTTGGAAGAAAGGTATCTCGAAAGGGGATTGTGATTTCCTCTATTTGGATGGTGATTACTGTCTTTCTAGTGAATCAAATTGATTTGGCGATGGAAGTCGTTGCCAAACTAGGGGTTGAGTTTGCCTTTGCTTTCCGAGTGGTGAATGATTTAATCTTTAGCGGTCATTTTTCAGATAACTATTTTTATAATCTAGCTATGTTAGCTGTGTTTACCTTAGTTGGTGCTGGGGTGTCTATCAGCTCAGTCTGGTCAAGTCATAAAACAAAAGGGATTGTCCGTAAAATTGCATAAAAAATAAGTCTTTGTATGCCCTCTACCGTTCTGGTTGTCAAGAGGGATACAGGACTTTTTGCATGGAGAAGGTAATCATTTGTTAATATTTGACAGGATAAGCAAAAAAGGTATAATGTTTATACGGGAAAAGATGAATAAAATATCAATGAAAGGAGAAGAAGATGCAAATTTCAAGCCGATTTACAATTGCGACTCATATGATGATTATTATTGCAATGCAGGATACAGACAGTAAGGTAACTAGTGATTTTCTTGCGGCCAGTGTCGGAGTCAATCCAGTCATTATCCGTAAGACTTTATCGCAACTCAAAAAAGCTGGATTGATTTCAGTTGCTCGTGGTACGGGAGGAACTGAGATAATAAAAGACCTTCAAGAGATCAGTTTGTTGGATGTCTACCAAGCTGTGGAGTGTTTAGGAAAATCCGGTAAGCTCTTTAGTTTTCATGACAATCCAAATCCTAATTGCCCAATTGGTGCGAATATCCATGCAGTTTTGGACCAAAAGTTGTTTGATGTTCAAGCAGCTATGGAAAACCAACTGCGTCAGACAAGTCTGGCTCAGGTTGTGGCAGATGCTCAGAATAAACTGTCTAAGTAAGAGGACTAAGGTTCTCTTTTTCTATTGCCGCTCTTTTTATGAGTTGGGCAAGAAGAATTGTGGTAAAGTGTACTAGATTCTTTACGGTAAACTATAAAGAAAAATGTGAGCCTCAGTTTCAGGTTCACATTTTCTTTTTGGTCTATGGCAAAATGGCTTTTAGTTCCTTCAGGATAGTTTGCAAGGTTACGATCGCTTGTTCTCCTTGTTGTGGTTGGTAGAGTAGTTGGAAATACTTGCGAATAGTTTCTTCAAATTGCATAGGGAGGAGTGTACAATTGGTCTTTGCGTACTCCAACATTCGTTTTTCACCAGGATGGGTTTGCTCATTGAGCGCAAATAACAAGTCAAAGTAGGAAGCAAAAAACTCACTCGTACGATGATTCATACTGAGAAGATCTTGGCGTTTGATAGCTTTTTCTATTTGGTGAGAGAAGGCAGGCATGGCTTGTTCTAGCAAAAGGAGTTGCCTTTCGATGATATGCTTTTTGAGTTCCTGTGGATAGGGAATCTGGTAAGTCTTTTGGAGAGAAGCATAGTGTCCATTCGGGTCATATAGAATCTTGCTGTGGAGTAGATTATGCCACATGCAAGTTGTATAAGCGTTTTGAGCTTTGTGTTGAAAAATGGTTGAGTTCAATTCCTGTTCAAACGACTCCATCGAACGATAAATCAACTCGATTTCGATACCGTTGTTTAGTACGCAGTCATCCTCTAACTCCCAAAACTGGTTTCCAATTTCCATATAGGAGCAATAGTTGCTAAGAATGATTTGACGAGTTTTCTCGTCAATAGGTGAGTTAAGATAGACATAAACGTCATAATCAGAGTTTTGATCGTAGGCTTGTCCTGCACGAGAACCACCAAGAGCAATAGCTTCTACTTGTTCCAGTTGAGAGAATTCTTTGTAAAGGTCTTGAATCATTGTTTTTCTCCTTGCGTTATGGTTTTAAAGTTATTTTACCAAAAAAGTAAAACGTTTGCATAGCATTGAGTTGTCCTTTTTCATTTATAGCAAAAAATATGAACCCTTGTTTTGAGTTCACATTTCGTTTTTATTCTGCGGCTTGTTGCCAACGTTTTGCTAGCATATGAGACAGGCTAGAAATGGCAAAGTTAAAGATAAAGTAAATCAAGGCAATCAGGATATAAAGACTGAAGACCTGCTCTGGTTCGAAATAACGTCCCATGAGAATTTGGCTGGCGCCAAAGAGTTCTTGTAGGGCGATAACAGAGTAGAGGAGACTGGTATCCTTAATCACGGTTACAAACTGAGAAATGATGGCTGGCAGCATTTTACGGATCGCTTGTGGGAGAATGATGTAGTAGAGGATTTGCGCTGAAGTGAATCCTTGCGACATTCCTGCTTCGTACTGGCCTTTGTCCACGGCATTGAGACCGCCTCGGATAATCTCAGCTAGGGCTGCTGAGGTAAAAAGAGTAAAGGCAGTAATACCTGCTGGTGTGGACTTCATCTTGAACACCAAAAAGATGGTGAAAATCCAGAGAAGGTTGGGAACGTTACGTACAAACTCGATATAAACGCTGGAGATGATTCGTAAGATAGGATTTTTCCCATTTCTCATGACGGCTAGCACTGTTCCGATAAGGGTCGAGAGGACGATTGCAATTAGAGAAATGTAGAGGGTCAAGCCAAATCCTTTAAAGATAAAGATTAGGTTATCTGGGGTCAAAACTTCTAAAATAGATTCCATAGTAACCTCCTAAAGTGAATAGGCTTTTTTGTTGGCTTGCTCCATCTTGCGACCAAACTGGGCAACAGGGAAGCATAGAGCAAAGTAGAGAAGAGCAGCACCTAAAAAGGCTGGGATATAGTTTCCGTTGAGAGCCGACCAAGACTTAGTCACAAACATCAAGTCTACTCCAGAGATGATAGCGACTGTAGAGGTGTTCTTGATGAGGTTAACGATTTGGTTGGTCAATGGAGGGAGAATGATACGGAAGGCCTGAGGCAAGATAATCAAGCACATGGCACTGATATAGGTAAAACCTTGCGACAGGGCGGCCTCCATCTGACCGCTAGGAATAGACTGAATCCCTGAACGAATAACCTCAGCGATATAAGCGCCGTGATAGAGTCCCACGCAGAGAACAGCTGTCCAATAAATCGGAATCATGATGGTATGGTCACTGATAAGAGGCAAACCATAAAAGACGATGACAAACTGCACCAAGAGGGGAGTATTTTGGTAAAATTCGACAAAGATACGAGCCAAAACACGCAAGAATGGGCGTTTGCTAGTTGACATGGCTCCAAAGAAGATGCCCAAAACCATGGCGAGGATAAAGGAACCAACCGCTAGGGCAAGGGTAAAGAGGAAACCATTGAAAAATTGTCCAAAATCCTGAAAATAGGCTGTCCAAGATGATAAATCTGTCATGGGGTGTCCTCCTTAATCTGCTGTGTGGCTAGATGGTTTGAGCTTGTAACGGTCATAGAGTTTTTGAAGACTGCCGTCCTTGCTCCATTTAGTGACCAAGTTATCAAGATAATCGTTTAGCTCCGTGTTTGATTTCTTGGTGACGATACCGTAGTCAGATGGCTTAAAACTATCATCTAGTAGTTCTGTCCGTTTACTAATGTAGCCAGACAGGATAGAACGGTCCACGGAAAAAGCATCAATACGGTGAGCGTGAAGGGAAGTAATCAATTCTGGGTAGGAACCAAGTTCGACGAATTTAAAGGTTAGACCTTTCTTTTTACCCAGTTCAGTAATCAGGCGTTGGGTGATGGAACCTTGGGCAACCCCAATGGTTTTGCCGTTTAGGTCCTCAATGCTTTTGATGTTGGCGGATTTATTGACCAAAAAACCAGAAGCATCCGTGTAGTAGGGACTGGTGAAGTTGTATAATTTTTTACGTTCGTCTGTGATGGTGAAAGTTGCGATATCCATGTCGACCTGTTCGTTGTCTAGTAGTGGACCGCGGGTTTGAGCGGTAACAGGAACGTAGCGAATCTTGACTTTGAGTTCGTCTGCAATCATCTTGGCTAAGTCGGTTTCGATACCAGAATAAGTCCCTGTCTTGGGATCTTTGTAACCAAAATTGGGAACGTCTTGTTTGACACCGACAACCAGTTCGCCTCTTTTTTGAATGTCTGCGACACTAGTATCAGCCTGGACTGGTTTGGCAGCAGCAAGGCCGAAAAGGCTAATCAATAATGCTGATAAAAAGAATTTCTTTTTCATAGGTGCCTCCTTATTTGACTTTATCACTTTCGTGGTTGATAATTTTGCTGAGGAATTGCTGGGCACGAGGTTCGCTTGGATTGTCGAAAAAGTCATCGACATCTGTCGTATCCACCAAAACTTCTCCGTCGGCCATAAAGATAATGCGGTCCGCAACTTCACGGGCAAAGCCCATTTCGTGGGTAACGATGATCATATTCATCCCGTCATGTGCTAGTTTCTGCATAACTGCTAGAACATCTCCGATAGTCTCAGGATCAAGAGCAGATGTTGGCTCATCAAAGAGGAGGAGTTCTGGATGCATGGCAAGACCACGAGCGATGGCGATCCGCTGTTTTTGTCCACCAGATAGCATGGCCGGATAAGAATCTTTCTTGTCCCACATATTTACAAATTCCAGATATTTTTGGGCTGTTTTTTCAGCTTCTTTTTTATCAATCCCTAGAACTTTTATAGGCGCAAGTGTCACGTTTTCTAACACTGTTTTGTGTGGATAAAGATTAAAATGTTGAAAAACCATGCCGACTTCCTTACGAAGAGGAACTAAATCTTTCTGACTAGCACCTACTATTTGGTGTCCATTGACCAGGAGACTTCCTTTGTCAACAGCCTCCAAACCATTGATCGTACGGATAAGAGTGGACTTCCCAGAGCCAGAAGGTCCAAGCAGGACAACAACTTGTCCTTTTTCAAAACGGAGATTGATGTCGCGGAGTGCGTGGTAGTCTCCGTAATATTTTTCGACGTTTTTAAATTCTACTAAAGCCATGAGAGATCTCCTTTGTGTTAGATTTTATAACATGATTCTATAACAAAAGAATGTTCTTGTCAAATCATATCTGAAAAAAATTCACTAAAATGTTATAAAAAAGCAATCTGGATAGAGAAAATGCCTAAATCATGTTATAATGAAACGATAGAATTCTTAGAAAGAGTGGATGTTTTTTTGATAACTCCTACTTATGAATGGCAGTTTGCCCCGCAGGTTGAAGATGCGGATTTTACAAAGATAGCCAAGAAGGCTGGGCTGGGTCCCGAGGTGGCACGGTTATTATTTGAAAGAGGGATTCAGGATGAAGAAAGTCTAAAGAAGTTTTTAGAACCTTCTTTAGAGGACTTACATGACCCCTATCTGCTCCATGATATGGACAAGGCAGTAGAACGGATTCGTCAGGCCATTGAAGAAGGGGAAAACATTCTCATCTATGGAGACTACGATGCGGATGGTATGACTTCAGCTTCGATTGTGAAGGAAAGTTTGGAACAGCTTGGTGCTGAGTGCCGTGTTTACCTACCCAATCGTTTTACCGATGGCTATGGTCCCAATGCCAGTGTTTATAAATACTTTATCGAGCAAGAGGGTATTTCCTTGATTGTGACAGTGGATAATGGAGTTGCTGGTCACGAGGCCATTGAATTGGCCCAGTCTATGGGAGTGGATGTCATTGTGACTGACCACCATTCCATGCCGGAAACCCTTCCTGATGCCTATGCGATTGTTCACCCTGAGCATCCAGATGCGGATTATCCCTTCAAATATTTGGCCGGATGCGGAGTGGCTTTCAAGCTAGCTTGCGCTCTTTTAGAAGAAGTGCAAGTGGAATTGCTTGATTTGGTTGCTATCGGTACCATTGCAGATATGGTGAGTTTGACAGATGAAAACCGTATTTTGGTTCAATATGGTCTGGAAATGCTGGGGCATACTCAGCGTATTGGTCTACAAGAAATGCTGGATATGGCTGGGATTGCTGCGAATGAAGTTACAGAAGAAACGGTTGGCTTTCAGATTGCCCCTCGTTTAAATGCCTTGGGGCGTTTAGATGATCCTAATCCAGCTATTGATTTGTTGACTGGGTTTGACGACGAGGAAGCACATGAGATTGCCCTCATGATTCACCAGAAAAATGAAGAACGTAAGGAGATCGTTCAGTCAATCTATGAAGAAGCTAAGACCATGGTAGATCCTGAGAAGAAGGTCCAGATTTTGGCCAAGGAAGGCTGGAATCCTGGGGTTCTGGGTATCGTTGCTGGTCGTTTGTTGGAAGAACTAGGGCAGACAGTCATCGTTCTTAGTATAGAAGAAGATCGTGCCAAGGGCAGTGCTCGTAGTGTGGAAGCGGTCGATATTTTTGAAGCTCTGGATCCCCATCGAGACCTCTTTATCGCCTTTGGCGGCCATGCTGGTGCAGCTGGAATGACGCTGGAAGTGGAGAAGCTTCCAGATTTATCTCAAGTCTTGGAAGACTATGTCCGTGAAAAAGGTGCAGATGCTGTTGGCAAGAACAAGTTAAATCTAGATGAAGAGTTGGACTTGGAGACCCTTAGTTTAGAAACGGTTAAAAGTTTTGAACGTTTGGCACCTTTTGGAATGGACAATCAGAAACCTGTCTTTTATATCAAGGATTTTCATGTCGAAAGTGCTCGTACCATGGGAGCAGGAAATGTCCACCTAAAACTAAAAATTTCCAAGGGTGAGGCGAGTTTTGAAGTGGTGGCCTTTGGACAAGGTAGATGGGCAACAGAGTTTGCTCAAACCAAGAATCTAGAATTGGCAGTCACCTTGTCTGTCAACCAATGGAATGGGCAAACTGCCCTCCAGTTGATGATGGTGGATGCGCGTGTGGAGGGTGTTCAACTCTTTAACATTCGTGGGAAGAATGCAGTCTTGCCAGAAGGGGTTCCAGTCTTGGACTTTGCTGGAGAATTACCAGAATTAGCGACCAGTGATGCTGTGGTTGTGAAAACCATTCCTGAAGATATTACCTTGCTGAAGGCCATTTTTCAGGAACAGGATTTCTCTGCTGTCTATTTCAAAAATGACATCGATAAGGCCTACTATCTGACAGGTTACGGGACTAGAGAACAGTTTGCAAAATTGTACAAGACCATTTACCAGTTTCCAGAGTTTGATATTCGCTACAAGCTGAAAGATTTGGCGGCTTATCTCAATATCCAACAAATCTTGCTGGTCAAGATGATCCAAGTATTTGAAGAGCTGGGCTTTGTGACGATCAAAGATGGTGTCATGACAGTCAATAAAGAAGCGCCAAAAAGGGAAATTGGTGAAAGTCAGATTTACCAAAATCTCAAACAGATTGTTAAAGACCAAGAAATGATGGCGCTGGGGACAGTTCAAGAAATTTATGATTTTTTAATGGAGTAATAGATGGAAAGGGACTGAGATGACCTATCTCGGTCTCTTTTTGACGGATAAATGCTTGATGTGGGAGTGGTTGATTGGATAGTCTTTTGGATGGTTTGCTGATGTAAAGGTTGGGGAAATGATTCATTTTTTTTATTCTCTTCTATCACTTTATACGATGTCTGCTTTTAAACCTTATGTAGTAAAAGTATAAATTTTTGTAACATGACTAAAATATAACTCTAAACGAACTGACATGTAAATCAAGTATGATTTTCTTATCAAGAAAATATAAGGGGAAAATAGTTATGAAAAAAACAGTTACGAAACTGACTCTTGGTTTGACTTCTACCGCTATTTTGGCTACAGTTGGGGCTCAAACTGTTCATGCGAACTCTTACGTTGTCCAAGACGGTGATTCATTTTATGCCATTGCAACTGCAAACGGCATGGATCCGCATGAGTTGGCAGCTTTGAATGGAAAAACCATCTTTGACACTATCCACCCAGGCGATGTATTGGAAGTAAGTGGTTCCGCTCAGGCTAGCTCTACCTACAGTGCTCCAGCTAGCACTGCGAATGTGGTATCAGATACAGAGGATGTTGTCGAAAAGACTCCGACAAACTATGGAAACTCTTATCCTGTTGGTCAGTGTACATGGGGTGTGAAAGAATTGGCTCCTTGGGCTAGCAACTGGTGGGGAAATGCCAACACGTGGGCAATCTACGCGAGCGCTCAAGGTTATAAGACAGGAAGTGTTCCAGTAGTAGGAGCAATCGCCGTTTGGGATGGTGGTGAATATGGACACGTTGCTTATGTAACAGATGTTCAAAGTGAAAACTCTATCCAGGTATTGGAAGCAAACTACAGACGTCAAAAGCAGATTGCGAATTATCGTGGCTTCTTTAATCCTCATGAATTTTTAGGTAACGTAACTTATATCTATCCAAACTAAAGATGATAAAAAGATTTAGAATTTCTAAGTCTTTTTTCTTTTTGAAGAAATTTCCTATCGTTAACCTCCATCTTAATGGCTAATTGCTGAAATTTTTAGATTCTGTAGCGAACAGGAAATTTTCGCTTTTGGATGTAGATAAACCATGTCTTTGTAGAAAATAGTTCTCAAGTCGAGAGGTAAAAGCAAGTTTTTTGAACTAAAAGAAAAATTTAGAGTTCGAGAAAGGTATCTGAAATCAAATTGATTCAGAAAATCCGTATTTTTGATGGTACAATCGTTCTATTATCTTCGATGAAGCCTCCAAAAGAGAAGTCAAAGTAAAAGAATTCGATTCACAGTAGTGACTAATCTCTAGTTAAAAACCGATCTTCGTTTTGAAAATAATCAAAAAAATGGTATAATGGTAGGAAAAGATTCGGCTGGAAGTTTTAGAACTTTTAGAATAAGAGGGTAAATTCACCCTATAATCAAGATAAATGAAGTTTCGGAGGGAAAATGAGTAATATTAGTTTAACAACACTAGGTGGTGTACGAGAAAATGGGAAAAATATGTACATCGCTGAAATCGATGGTTCTATTTTTGTTTTGGATGCTGGGCTTAAATACCCTGAAAATGAACAACTAGGTGTTGATGTCGTCATTCCAAATATGGACTACCTTTTTGAAAATAGCGATCGTATCGCCGGGGTCTTTTTGACCCACGGACATGCGGATGCCATTGGTGCCCTGCCTTATCTTTTGGCAGAGGCGAAGGTGCCTGTGTTTGGTTCTGAGTTGACCATTGAGTTGGCCAAACTCTTTGTCAAAGGAAATGATACGGTTAAGAAATTCAATGACTTCCATGTGATTGATGAAGATACAGAGATCGACTTTGGAGGGACTGTGGTTTCCTTCTTCCGTACAACTCACTCTATCCCAGAAAGTTTGGGAATAGTCCTGAAAACAGCTGAAGGTAGCATCGTTTATACAGGGGACTTCAAGTTTGACCAGACAGCTAGCGAATCCTATGCGACGGATTTTGCTCGTTTGGCAGAAATCGGTCGTGATGGTGTCTTGGCGCTCCTCAGTGATTCAGCCAATGCAGACAGCAATATCCAGGTGGCGAGCGAGAGTGAAGTTGGGGATGAAATTACTCAGACCATTGCAGACTGGGAAGGTCGTATCATCGTTGCAGCAGTTGCCAGCAACCTCTCTCGTATCCAGCAGGTTTTTGATGCGGCTGCAGATACAGGTCGCCGAGTTGTTTTGACTGGATTTGATATTGAAAATATCGTCCGCACTGCGATTCGACTCAAAAAATTATCTCTAGCTAATGAAAGTCTCTTGATTAAACCAAAAGAAATGTCTCGATTTGAAGACCATGAGTTGATTATTCTCGAGACGGGTCGTATGGGTGAGCCTATTAATGGACTTCGTAAGATGTCCATTGGTCGCCACCGCTATGTGGAAATCAAAGACGGGGACTTGGTCTATATCGTAACGACTCCATCTATCGCCAAAGAAGCCGTCATGGCGCGTGTTGAAAACATGATCTACCAAGCTGGTGGTGTGGTGAAACTCATTACCCAAAGCTTGCGAGTATCCGGACACGGAAATGCGCGTGATTTGCAGTTGATGATCAATCTTTTGCAACCAAACTACCTCTTCCCTATCCAAGGAGAGTATCGTGAGTTGGACGCGCATGCCAAGGCTGCCATGGCAGTTGGGATGTTGCCGGAACGCATTTTCATCCCTAAAAAGGGAACGACCATGTCTTATGAACATGGAGATTTTGTTCCAGCTGGAGCAGTTTCTGCAGGGGATGTCTTGATTGACGGAAATGCCATCGGGGATGTTGGAAATGTCGTCCTTCGTGACCGTAAGGTCTTGTCAGAAGATGGAATCTTTATCGTGGCAATCACTGTCAACCGTCGTGAGAAAAAAATTGTGGCCAAGGCCCGTGTTCATACGCGTGGGTTTGTTTACCTCAAGAAGAGCCGCGATATTCTCCGTGAAAGTTCAGAATTGATTAACCAAACGGTAGAAGATTATCTTCAAGGTGATGACTTTGACTGGGCAGATCTCAAAGGCAAGGTTCGTGACAATCTGACCAAGTACCTCTTTGATCAAACCAAGCGTCGTCCAGCAATCTTGCCAGTCGTGATGGAAGCAAAATAATAAGCAGAATACCTACAGAAAAAGTCGAAATTCGGCTTTTTCTTATAGAATAGTAAAAGGAGACAACCATGGCAGTTATGAATATTGAGTATTACTCAAAAGTTTTGGATATGGAGTGGGGTGTTACCGTACTCTATCCAGATGCTAGTCGGGTGACTGAACCAGATTGCACAGATATTCCTGTCCTTTATCTTTTGCACGGAATGTCAGGAAACCAAAATAGCTGGCTCAAACGTACCAATGTCGAACGCTTGTTGCGTGGAACCAATCTCATTGTTATCATGCCCAATACAAATAATGGCTGGTACACAGATACTCAGTATGGCTATAACTACTATACAGCTCTAGCAGAAGAACTCCCCCAAGTCATGAAACGTTTCTTCCCTAATATGACCAGCAAGCGAGAAAAGACCTTTATAGCTGGTCTCTCCATGGGTGGTTACGGCTCCTTCAAACTCGCTCTATCGACGAATCGATTTTCTCATGCGGCTAGTTTTTCTGGTGCGCTCAGTTTTCACGAATTTTCTCCTGAAAGTCAGGATCTTGGGTCACTTGCCTACTGGAGAGGAGTTTTTGGAGAAATCAAAGATTGGACAGCTAGTCCTCATTCGCTTGAAAGCATGGCTGCAAAATCCGATAAAAAGACCAAACTATGGGCTTGGTGTGGAGAGCAAGACTATCTTTACTCTGCCAATAACCTCGCAGTGAAAAACCTCAAAAAACTAGGTTTTGAGGTGACCTATAGTCATAGTCCAGGTAAGCACGAGTGGTACTACTGGGAAAAACAATTGGAGCGTTTTTTAGCTACTCTACCAATTGACTTTGTTTTGGAAGAGCGCTTATCTTAGTTTTAGGTTTCTTTCAGTTTTATTCAGTAAAATAGAGAATCTATCTTGGTCAAGGAGAATGTGATTTCAAGATAGGTTCTTATTTTTATGAAAGGTGGGACGTCATGTTCTGGATTATTCGATTATTCTTCCGATTTCTTTTGGGAATTTGGCGTTTCTTCTGGCGTCTGGTTTGGACTGTAGTTATTCTACTGCTCATTGCTTTTGGAGTGGTTTGGTATCTGACAGGTGATTTTCATTCTGCGGTCAATCAGGTTGAAAAAATGAGTAAGATTGGTCAAGGTGGCTGGAATCAATGGAAGGAGACGGGAACGCTGGAAGTCTTGTCTCAGACAGACAGTCACCAACATGCAGAAGGCAAGTGGGCTCAGGCCTCAGCTCGCATCTATATTGAACCTCAAATGGATGAGACCTTCCAAGGTGCCTATGCAGAAGCCATAAAAAACTGGAATCAAACGGGAGCCTTTACCTTTGAGGTGGTTGCGGATCCTAGCCAGGCAGATATTGTGGCAAGTGAGATGAATGATGGATCGACCGCTGTAGCTGGTCAAGCCGAGAGTCAAACCAATTTGTTAACCAAACAATTTATATCTGTAACGGTTCGCCTGAATCACTATTATCTATCCAATCCAAACTATGGTTATTCTTATGAACGGATCGTGCACACGGCGGAGCACGAGCTGGGGCATGCCATCGGATTGGATCATACCAACGAAATTTCTGTCATGCAGCCAGCAGGTTCCTATTATGGGATTCAGCCTCAGGATGTGAAGGCTGTTCAAGAGCTCTATACCAGTAGCGACTAGATAAAGTCGGTGAAATCTTAAAAGAAATCAAAGCTTCTCCAACAAGTGATTGGTGGGGCTTTTTGTTCGTCCTGTTACGGCCTTTTTGCTATAATGGAACTATGAATAACTTGATCAAATCAAAACTAGAGCTCTTGCCGACCAGCCCTGGTTGTTACATTCACAAGGATAAAAATGGCACCATTATCTATGTAGGAAAGGCTAAAAATCTGCGTAACCGTGTGCGCTCCTATTTCCGTGGCAGTCATGATACCAAGACAGAAGCTCTGGTATCTGAAATTGTGGATTTTGAATTTATCGTCACTGAGTCCAATATTGAGGCACTTCTCCTAGAAATCAACCTGATTAAGGAAAATAAGCCCAAGTACAATATCATGCTCAAGGATGACAAGTCCTATCCCTTCATCAAAATCACCAATGAGCGTTATCCTCGATTGATTATCACCCGTCAGGTCAAAAAGGATGGAGGTCTTTATTTTGGACCTTATCCTGATGTGGGGGCAGCCAATGAAATCAAGCGACTACTGGACCGGATTTTTCCTTTTCGGAAATGTACCAACCCGCCTTCAAAGGTTTGTTTTTACTACCATATTGGCCAGTGTATGGCCCATACCATCTGTAAAAAAGATGAGTCCTATTTTAAGTCCATGGCTCAGGAGGTTTCTGACTTCTTAAAAGGGCAGGATGACAAAATCATCGATGATCTTAAGGGTAAAATGGCAGTGGCAGCGCAAAGTATGGAGTTTGAACGTGCGGCAGAATACCGCGATTTGATTCAGGCAATAGGCACTCTAAGGACTAAGCAGCGGGTCATGGCCAAAGATTTGCAAAATCGGGACGTCTTTGGTTACTATGTGGATAAGGGCTGGATGTGTGTTCAGGTTTTCTTTGTCCGTCAGGGAAAACTCATCGAGCGGGATGTCAATCTTTTCCCTTATTACAACGATCCGGATGAGGACTTCTTGACCTATGTGGGACAATTCTATCAAGAAAAATCTCACCTGGTTCCCAATGAAGTATTGATTCCGCAGGATATTGACGAAGAAGCTGTCAAGGCCTTGGTGGATACCAAGATTCTCAAACCTCAGCGTGGTGAGAAAAAACAATTGGTCAATTTAGCTATAAAGAATGCCCGTGTTAGTCTGGAGCAGAAGTTCAATCTGCTAGAAAAATCAGTCGAAAAGACCCAAGGAGCTATTGAAAATCTGGGACGCTTGCTCCAAATCCCGACCCCAGTCCGTATCGAGTCCTTTGATAACTCTAATATCATGGGAACCAGTCCTGTTTCAGCCATGGTGGTCTTTGTCAATGGCAAACCGAGTAAAAAAGACTACCGAAAGTACAAGATAAAAACGGTTGTTGGACCAGACGATTATGCCAGTATGCGAGAGGTTATTCGCAGACGTTATGGTCGAGTACAACGAGAAGGTTTAACCCCGCCAGATTTGATTGTCATTGATGGGGGGCAAGGTCAAGTCAATATCGCTAAGCAAGTTATTCAAGAAGAGCTAGGTTTGGATATCCCAATTGCAGGTCTGCAAAAGAATGACAAGCACCAAACCCATGAATTGCTCTTCGGAGATCCACTGGAAGTGGTGGAGTTGTCTCGCAATTCTCAGGAATTTTTCCTGCTTCAACGCATCCAAGATGAGGTGCACCGCTTTGCTATCACCTTCCACCGTCAACTGCGCTCAAAAAATTCCTTTTCTTCACAACTGGATGGGATTGACGGTCTGGGACCTAAACGCAAACAGAATCTCATGAAGCATTTTAAATCTCTCACTAAAATCAAGGAAGCTAGTGTGGATGAAATTGTCGAAGTGGGTGTGCCAAGAGCAGTCGCAGAAGATGTGAAAAGAAAGTTGAACCCTCAGGAAGAAGTGGAATTGGCTCAAGTGGCGGAAGAAAGAGTGGACTACCAAACAAAAGGAGATTATGATGAACCATAAAATCGCAATTTTATCAGATATTCATGGAAATGTGACTGCCTTAGAAGCAGTGATTGCAGATGCTAAAGCACAAGGAGTCAGTGAATACTGGCTCATGGGAGACATTTTTCTCCCTGGTCCAGGTGCAAATGACTTGGTCGCTCTGTTAAAGGAACTTCCTATCACTGCAAGTGTTCGAGGCAATTGGGATGATTGTGTCCTTGAGGCTTTAGATGGGCAATATGGCTTGGAAGACCCACAGGAAGTCCAGCTCATGCGATTGACCCAGTTTTTGATGGAGCGAATGGATCCTGAAACGATTGACTGGCTACGAAGCTTACCTTTGCTAGAAAAGAAAGAAGTTGAGGGGCTGCGCTTTTCTCTTTCTCATAATTTGCCTGAAAAAAACTATGGTGGGGATCTGTCTGTTGGGAATGATACAGAGAAATTTGACCAACTCCTAGATGAGGAAACGGACGTGGCAATCTATGGTCATGTCCACAAGCAGTTGCTTCGTTATGGAAGTCAAGGGCAACAAATCATCAATCCAGGTACGATTGGCATGCCCTATTTTGATTGGGAAAAGTTAAAAAATCACCGTGCCCAGTATGCTGTGATAGAAGTGGAAAATGGGGAATTGGTAAATATTCTATTCCGAAAAGTTTCCTATGATTATGAAGCAGAGTTAGAATTGGCCAAGTCCAAGGGGCTTCCTTTTATCGAAATGTATGAAGAACTACGTCGAGATGACAACTATCGGGGGCACAATCTGGAACTCTTAGCTAGTTTAATTGAAAAGCATGGGTATGTGGAGGATGTGAAGAAATTTTTGGAGACTATAAAGTCAGAATATAAGGTAGACTAGTTTCTTTAAATCCCTGAAAATTAGTTGGAACTGGATGAGGGGTTCCCTGATTTAAAAGATGGACTTCGTTTGGTTACTCATCCTTGTTCCAATTTCTTTCCATGAAAAATCTCTGTAAGCTCTTTCAAAATATGGTAGAATGGATGCAGTAGAATTAGAAAAGGAAATCGTAAGTGAACTATGCTAAACTTGAATTCAATGCACAAGACCATAGTGGCTATTGGTCCTATATTATAAGGTAATTAAGACCAAGTTGCTTTATAGAATGATATAAGGAGGTGTGTTAATGAATAAGCGTAAAAAATGGGGTATTATTGCTTTAGTAATCTGTATTATAGGAGGAGTTATAATGTTTAGTTTGAATCATCCAAAAGAAAAAACATTGGAAGAGAAAATGAGAATCGAACAGGATAGGGTAGCAAAGTTTTTAGTTAGTAACTATGATTTAGCTGATGGACAAAAGATTGAGAGAGTGAAGTTTGTTGAATTTCAAAAAAATGAAAGCACCGGGAGTTGGAGGATTACTGCTAAAGTAAATAATCAATATGATATATCTGTCAAAATAGATTCTTTAAATGAGAATGGGAAAATAAGAAGTTCTAATTATTCACCAACAGAATTCATAAAGAGAGAACACAAAGAAGAAGCTGGGTATGATATAGCAGTAAAAATTATCTACTTAGAGGAGAGATAACTATATGGTTACAGAAGAAGATTATAGATATATAGTAGATGATGTTTACGATGTTGACTCTGGTAAGGTGAGTAATCCTATTCAGGAGGGACGATTAGTTGCAAACGATCGGTTTAAAGTAATCTCTAAACCCATAGATAACACCTCCAACGGTATGCAGGCGATGGCAGTTGCTCCTGTGGATAAAAATGGGAATGTGGATTATAGCCATGTAGTGATTGCCTATGCAGGGACGAATAAAGATGACATAAAGGATCTTGGTACGGATGTACAGTCTTTATGGCTTGGGAGGGAAAAACTACAGTCTCGTTCAGGACTAAATTCTGCGAAGTAGTAGATTCTCAGTTTGTGACGGTGCTGGATTACGCTAATGTTAGTTAAAATAGCTGTTTATGTTATACTATAAGGTAACTGGGGCTAGTTGCTTTATAGAATGATATAAGGAGGTGTGTTAATGAATAAGCGTAAAAAATGGGGTATTATTGCTTTAGTAATTTGTGTAATAGGAGGAATCGTGATGTTTAGTTTAAATCATCAAAAAGAAAAAACATTGGAAGAAAAAATGAGAATCGAACAGGATAGGATGGTATTGTATTTAGTTAATCATTATGAGGGAATCAATGAAATAGAATTTAATGATATAGAAAATAATGCTACAACAGGTTCAAGAACTGCGTTATTAACTCTAAATAAAGAACTTGAAATGGAAATTACTTTCTTTAAATTTAACGATAAAACTGACAATTATGTAATTAGTTGGAATAAAAGATTAAATTTACAAGAAAAAAATGAAATCACTAATCAACAAACAATAGATAATATTAAAGTGAAATATTGGAGCAAGTGATGAAAATAACAGATAAAAATTATAATGATATTGTTGATGGAGTTTATAATGTTGATGCAGGAAAAGTAAAACGACCTTGGAGAGACGATAAGATTTTTAAATCAAATGGACAAACTTTTCGAGTTCTTAGTGCAAAAGACAACACCTCCAACGGTATGCAGGCGATGGCGGTTGCTCCTGTGGATAAAAATGGGAATGTGGATTATAGCCATGTAGTGATTGCCTATGCTGGGACGAATAAAGATGATCGACTTGACATCCAAACAGATATCCAATCAATAGGATTTGGTGATAGACAGGTGTTGTCGGATTTGAAAACAAAGACATTTAGAAAATCTCAATTTCAAACGGCTCTGAGTTTTGCGGAAGAAATCGAAAAAACTTATCCCTCTGCTAAAATTACAACTGCGGGGCATTCGCTTGGAGAGTCACTGGCTATGTATGTCGCTTTAAAGCGAGGTTATGCCAATGTTGGGTATAACGGGCCAGATATTCATAACTTGATTTCGAAAGAAGAAATCAAGTACATGCAAGAACATCCAGAACAATTTCGCAATTTCCGTCATAAGTATGATGTTATTGGCAATATTACGGGAAATACGACTCAAACAGCTATATTTCCCTACATCTACCCTGCAAAAGATAACTGGGGTGACAAGTTAGAATATCATAACTTGTCCCAGTGGCGATTTGATGAGAATGGCCAGCTAGTTGATTTGGATGGAAAACGTGTCACAAATCTCAAAGTAACGGCATTAGCAGAAGCAACAGCGGGTATGTACCGCTACCAAAAAATTAAAAGCTACCTCTCGGCAGATGGTTTGTCAAGTAGGGAAGAGATATACTTGGATAGCTTGCAGGGAATGGCTCTAGGGGAAGGAATGGCTAATGCGGCTCGAGCTGGTGCAGACGACGTCAAGCACCTTCAAGAAGAGGTGGTGTCAAAAGCACAAGAACTATGGAATCAGCTTGACTTTAGTAGTTTCCGATACCTGAGTTATGATGAAGTTCTATCGACTTTTGCGTCTGCGGGTGTGACTCAGGATACGATTGTCGGTTCAGTTAAGCAAGATTTTGAGCAAATGAATCAAAAGGCTGAAAAACTAGCCACAGAGTTTGATACCCTTAACCAACAGATTATCCAAGTCATTGAGAGTAAACTGGCCACAGATAAGGAATTGGCAGGAGAATTTAGAAAATGGAACAGTCGGATTTAGTCTTCCAAAAGTTAAAAGCAAAAGAAAAAGAGCATTATGATTTGGAAGATGAGTATCTAAAGCGGAAAGCAACTTTTACGAATCAATATAACGAACTCTATGAACGTCGAGACCGCCTTGCCCGAATCATTGAAGACGAAGCTAGCAAAATGGATGTCTTTCTTCAAAAGGGACAACACAGTTACCAAGATGGAGAACAGTTTTATAGGAGTTTGCAACAATTGATGGAGGATTCTCAGTTTGCGTGTAGGCGTAGAGAAGATGAATTGCAGTACCATGAAGAGATGTTAGATAGAGATTATCGTAAAAAGCAAGATGAGTTAGAACAGACAATCGGAGATTTAAGGAGGTCATATGCTCGCACCATTAAATGAATATTACACAGATGAAGAATATGAATTTGCTTTACGTCAGATGTATCGCATGATGGAGAGGAATAGAATCTATACAATGGCGACAGTAATCTTAAAGGAAAAAAATTCTTTGCAAACCAACTATAAAGAAAAAGTGAGAGAAAGTGCGGAGGAGACAAAAGTCGCTATTGGGAAAATAAAATCACAGATGGATACGGCCATAAAAGGTCAGGTAAAGAAAAAGTTGGAAGAAGTGACAACGGAGAAGCTATCTCAGTATGATTCCATTTGCTAATTTTATGGTGAGTGATATAGAATAATTATTACAAACTGCACAGAGCAGTTTGTTTTGCTCTTGCTTTTCCTATGAAAAATCTCTGCAAGCTCTTTCAAAATATGGTAGAATGGATGCAGTAGAATTAGAAAAGGAAATCGATTATGAAATTTCTTGAATTAAATAAAAAACGTCATGCGACTAAGCATTTTACTGATAAACCGGTAGATCCCAAAGATGTGCGTACGGCTATCGAAATCGCAACCTTGGCCCCAAGTGCCCACAACAGCCAGCCATGGAAGTTTGTGGTTGTTCGTGAGAAAAATGCTGAACTGGCAAAATTGGCTTACGGTTCGAACTTTGAGCAGGTATCATCAGCACCTGTAACCATTGCCTTGTTTACAGACACAGATTTGGCTAAACGTGCTCGTAAGATTGCCCGAGTTGGCGGCGCTAATAACTTTTCTGAAGAGCAACTTCAATATTTTATGAAGAATCTGCCAGCTGAATTTGCGCGTTACAGTGAACAACAGGTCAGTGACTACCTAGCTCTCAATGCTGGTTTGGTTGCCATGAATTTGGTTCTGGCTCTGACAGACCAGGGAATCGGCTCTAACATTATCCTTGGATTTGACAAATCAAAAGCCAACGAAGTTTTGGATATTGAAGACCGATTCCGCCCAGAACTCTTGATTACAGTGGGTTACACAGATGAAAAATTGGAACCGAGCTACCGCTTGCCAGTGGATGAAATCATCGAGAAAAGATAGAAAGAAGAAAAAATGACAGCAATTGATTTTACAGCAGAAGTAGAAAAACGCAAAGAAGAACTCTTGGCTGACTTGTTTAGCCTTTTGGAAATCAACTCAGAACGTGATGACAGCAAGGCGGACGCTCAGCATCCATTTGGACCTGGTCCAGTAAAAGCCTTGGAAAAATTCCTTGAAATCGCAGACCGTGATGGCTATCCAACTAAAAATGTTGATAACTACGCAGGACATTTTGAGTTTGGTGAAGGAGAAGAAGTTCTCGGAATCTTTGCTCATATGGACGTGGTGCCAGCTGGTAGCGGTTGGGACACGGACCCTTATACACCAACTATCAAAGACGGTCGCCTTTATGCGCGTGGAGCTTCAGACGACAAGGGGCCTACAACAGCTTGTTACTATGGTTTGAAAATCATCAAAGAATTGGGACTTCCAACTTCTAAGAAAGTTCGTTTCATCGTCGGAACAGACGAAGAATCAGGTTGGGCAGACATGGACTACTACTTTGAACATGTAGGACTTGCGAAACCAGACTTCGGTTTCTCTCCAGACGCTGAATTCCCTATCATCAATGGTGAAAAAGGAAACATCACGGAATACCTCCACTTTGCAGGTGAAAATACAGGTGCAGCCCGTCTTCACAGCTTCACAGGTGGTTTGCGTGAAAACATGGTACCTGAATCAGCAACAGCAGTTGTTTCAGGCGACCTGGCTGACTTGCAAGCCAAACTAGATGCCTTTGTTGCAGAACACAAACTCAGAGGAGAAATTCAAGAAGAAAACGGTCAATACAAGGTTACCATCATTGGTAAATCAGCCCATGGTGCCATGCCTGCTTCAGGTGTCAATGGTGCAACCTACCTTGCCCTTTTCCTCAGCCAGTTTGACTTTGCAGGACCTGCAAAAGACTACCTTGACATTGCTGGTAAGATTCTCTTGAACGACCATGAGGGTACAAATCTCAAGGTTGCTCATGTAGATGAAAAGATGGGTGCCCTTTCTATGAATGCCGGTGTCTTCCGCTTTGATGAAACAAGTGCTGACAATACCATTGCCCTCAACTTCCGTTATCCAAAAGGAACAAGTCCAGAGCAAATCCAGTCAGTTCTTGAAAACTTACCAGTTGCTTCTGTTAGCCTTTCTGAACACGGTCACACCCCTCACTATGTGCCAATGGAAGATCCACTTGTACAAACCTTGTTGAATGTCTATGAAAAACAAACTGGTCTTAAAGGTCACGAGCAAGTCATCGGTGGTGGTACCTTTGGTCGCTTGCTGGAACGTGGCGTTGCCTATGGTGCCATGTTCCCGGACTCAATCGATACCATGCACCAAGCCAACGAATTTATCGCCTTGGACGATCTCTTCCGAGCAGCAGCAATCTATGCAGAAGCTATTTATGAATTGATCAAATAAAACGATAGAAGTCTGAGATGTTATGCTTGGACTTCTTTTTGGAGGGAAAACAGATGTCTCAAATTGAAAGAATCAAGAAAGCTATTATGGCGGATCCGCAGAATACCAGCTATACAGAACGCGGAATTGAGCCTCTCTTTGCGGCGCCAAAAACTGCCCGCATCAATATTGTCGGTCAGGCTCCTGGGCTTAAAACGCAAGAAGCTGGGATTTATTGGAAGGATAAGAGTGGCGATCGCTTGCGTGAGTGGCTAGGTGTGGATGAAGACACCTTTTACAATTCAGGTTATTTTGCAGTTCTGCCCATGGATTTTTACTTTCCAGGACATGGCAAGTCGGGTGATCTTCCACCTCGTACAGGTTTCGCCGAAAAATGGCACCCACAACTCTTGCAAGAATTGCCCAATATCCAATTAACTCTCTTGATTGGGCAATATGCCCAAGCCTATTATTTACATGAGAAAGTTAGTGGCAAGGTGACAGAACGGGTAAAACATTACCAGAACTACTTACCAACCTATTTTCCTCTAGTTCACCCTTCTCCTCGTAATCAAATTTGGATGGCTAAGAATCCTTGGTTTGAGTCAGAAGTGATGCCCGATTTGAAAAAAAGAATTCAAAAGATTCTTGGAGAAACAAAATGAAAGAAATTACTTTTAACGATTTTTACCAGCTTTATCAAAATGAGCAACTTTTTCTAGTGGACGTGAGAGAAGTAGATGAGTTTGAGTCTCTTCGTTTAGAAGGTGCTCGTAATTTACCTCTCAGTCAATTGGCTGATACTTATGAACAACTAGACAAAGACCAGCTTTACTACATGATTTGTAAATCAGGAATGCGTTCAGCGCGTGCTTGTCAATTTCTAGCTGAACAGGGTTATGAGGTTATCAATGTCCAAGGTGGAATGACGGCCTTTGAAAATCTTTAAACCTCTATGGTGATAGACCCTAATCTTTCCTTGCTCGGTTCCAACTGAGTGAGGGATTTTGTTTTTAGATAATTCTTATTTTTAAAAATATTGAAAACATTCAATGATTAATTTTGGATACTTTTTTCAGAGTCTTAATCATGGTATACTAGGTCAGTATTTTAGAAATATGAAGGAGATTTTTATGGCTAAAAAAGGTGCTCTAACAGGCTTGCTCCTGTTTGGAATATTTTTTGGTGCGGGAAACTTGATTTTTCCACCTTCTCTAGGTGCTTTATCTGGAGAACAGTTTCTTCCTGCCATCGCAGGTTTTGTCTTTTCAGGTGTTGGTATTGCCGTCTTGACACTTATTATTGGAACTCTAAACCCTAAGGGATACATTCACGAGATTTCTAAGAAAATCTCACCTTGGTTTGCGACGCTTTATCTTGCAGTCCTTTATCTATCGATTGGCCCTTTCTTTGCCATTCCGCGTACAGCTACAACAGCTTACGAAGTTGGGATTAGTCCCCTCTTATCCGAAGCAAACAAAGGTCTAGGATTGATTATCTTTACGGTGTTGTATTTTGCAGCGGCGTATTTGATTTCGCTTAATCCATCAAAAATCTTGGATCGAATCGGACGTATCTTGACACCAGTCTTTGCTTTATTGATCGTTATCTTGGTTGTACTAGGTGCCTTCAAATATGGTGGAACAAGTCCTCAAACTGCCTCAGCTGCTTATCAAGCTTCTGCCTTTGGCACAGGTTTCCTAGAAGGTTATAACACTTTGGATGCCCTTGCCTCAGTTGCCTTCAGTGTGATCGCAGTTCAAACCTTGAAACAACTTGGATTCTCCAGTAAGAAAGAATACATTTCAACTATTTGGGTGGTTGGTATCGTTGTAGCTCTTGCCTTTAGCGCTCTTTACATTGGTTTAGGTTTCCTTGGAAATCATTTCCCAGTGCCAGCTGAAGTGATGAAGGGTGGAACACCAGGTGTTTATATTTTGTCGCAAGCAACTCAGGAAATCTTTGGTTCAACAGCTCAACTCTTCCTTGCTGTTATGGTAACAGTAACCTGCTTCACAACAACAGTTGGCTTGATTGTATCGACAGCAGAGTTCTTTAACGGACGTTTCCCACAAATCAGCTACAAGGTCTATGCCACTGCCTTTACCTTGATTGGGTTTGCCATTGCAAATCTTGGCCTTGATGCAATCATTAAGTACTCAGTGCCAGTACTGGTAATCTTGTACCCAATCACCATCGCCATTGTGATGATCGTGATTGTTAATAAGTTTGTAGCCCTATCAAAACCGGGCATGCAGTTAACCATTGGGCTTGTTACAGCTATTGCTCTTGCAAGTGTCCTTGGAAGTTCCTTTAAAATTGAGTTTCTAGAAAATCTGATTAATGCCCTTCCGTTTGCGTCAGCCTCTCTTCCTTGGCTAGTGCCAGCTATGATTGGAATTTTGCTTTCATTGGTTCTACCAAACAAACAAGAGAGTGATGTTTTTGAGATGGAATAAAAAAATTCTTGGTCATTGACCAAGAATTTTTTGTATGAACACGACTCATTAGTTGGTTTGTTCAGTATAACCAGCCTCTTTAAGCATTTTTCTAGTTTTTAGAAAACTGACACGGCTTCCAGAGCCAGAAACTTCATTTGGCATTGCTTTTTTCATCTCTTCGAGATTCACAACAGTCATGTCAACCTCCATGCTATGGATGACTTTTCCATCTTTGAATTCGATATTTTGTGTAATGCCTTTAAGTCCTTCCTCCTTTTTATAAGTTTTCACGATAAGTTCTTTAATCTCTTCTGCTGACTTGTCCAGTATTTCAGGGTCAAAAACATTATAGACTTCTTGTTTTACAACATCATCCCCCTTAACAGTGTATGTCAAGGTAGAAGTTCTTCCGGGATTGCTATTGTGAACAAAAATGTAGTTTTTTGTCTCATCTTTCTTTTCAGATGATTGTTGACTGCTTTGTTTGATCTCGCTTGACTGAGTTGTTGTGTCTTCTTTGGTACTGCTGTTTGCAGTTGTTGATGCTTGTTTGGAACATCCGAGTAGGAGGATAAGTGAAGCCACTAGAGCTAATGAAGTTTTAACATAAGTTTTCATAAAATTTCCTTTTATAATCAAAGTATTTTGTATTATAACATGATTCTACTACAAAATCAACTAGACCTCCCCTCTCATCTGATTTGACATGACAATGAACAGAAACTAGTCTGACGATTAAAGTTTTGTCTCTATCTGTTTCAAAAATTTTTTATCGTATGGATTGAAAAGTGGGAAGTTTTAAATGCACTTTTTATGGGATTTGGAGGAATCTATCGGACTCATCAGTTAGGAATATAGTAAAATACCCCAAGAGTCAGAGTTGTGTCTAACTTTTGGGGTGGACCTACACTAGTCTATATGAAATTTTGGGAGATTAGTTCGTCTTCTCTGTGAATCCCATTTTTTCCAGTGCTTTTTTAGAATTTGAGAAACTGACACGATTACCGATACCAGAATATTCTTCAGGAAGTGCTTTTCTAAGTTCGCTAATGCTTGCAACTGAGAAGTCAACTTCTAGATCTTGAACAACTTTTCCATCTTTGATTTCAATCGTTTGTTTAACACCTTTGAGTCCATTATAACCTTTGTACTTTTCTTCGATAAAACTCTTGACATCTTCTGGAGTTGCGTTAAGAATCTCAGGATCTGCAACATTTTGAGCGGTTTGCTTGATAACATTGTCCCCCTCTACAGTATAAACCAAGGTAGAAGTGATTCCAGAATTATTTTTGTTTACAAAGGTATGTGTTTTAGTTGTTTCTTTCTTTTCAGATGATTGTTCAGTGCTTTGTTTGCTCTCACTTGACTGAGTTGTTGTGTCTTCTTTAGAACTGCTGTTGGTAGGTGTTGACGCTTGTTTGGAACATCCGAGCAGGAGAATAAGTGAAGCCACAAGGGCTAGTGATACTTTAAAGTATGATTTCATATTTGTTACTTTCCTTTCATAATCAAAGTATTTGTATTATAACATGGATCTATAGTGAAAGCAACTAAACACAGTTTTTCTCCTTTTGAGAAGGAGTCTGACTAGAAAAATGTTATAATGGTAGGAAAGAGGTGAAGAAATGAATCAGACTATAAACTATATCAAAGAACTAACCGCTATTGCATCTCCAACAGGCTTTACTCGTGAGATTTCAGACTACCTAGTACATACTTTAGAAGAACTTGGTTACCAGCCAGTTCGTACAGCCAAGGGCGGTGTCAATGTGACCATTAAAGGTCAAAATGATGAGCAACAGCGTTATGTGACTGCCCATGTGGATACGCTGGGTGCTATTGTTCGTGCAGTCAAACCGGATGGCCGTCTCAAATTGGATCGTATTGGTGGTTTCCCTTGGAACATGATTGAAGGGGAGAACTGTACGGTTCATGTGGCTAGCACAGGTAAAAAGGTATCTGGAACCATTCTCATCCATCAGACTTCTTGCCATGTCTACAAAGATGCGGGAACTGCTGAACGCACACAGGACAATATGGAAGTGCGTTTGGATGCAAAAGTAAGTAATGAAAAAGAAACCCGCGCCTTGGGTATTGAGGTTGGAGACTTTATTAGTTTCGATCCGCGAACAGTTGTGACAGAAACTGGTTTTATCAAGTCTCGCCACTTGGATGACAAGGTCAGCGCAGCAATTTTGCTCAATCTTCTTCGTATTTACAAGGAAGAGGGGATTGAATTGCCAGTAACAACTCATTTTGCTTTTTCAGTCTTCGAAGAGGTGGGTCACGGTGCGAACTCCAATATTCCAGCTCAGGTAGTGGAATATCTAGCTGTGGATATGGGAGCTATGGGCGATGACCAGCAGACGGATGAATATACAGTGTCTATCTGTGTCAAGGACGCTTCAGGTCCCTATCACTATGACTTCCGTCAACACTTGGTAGCTTTGGCGAAGGAGCAAGATATTCCATTTAAGCTCGACATTTATCCATTTTACGGTTCGGATGCTTCAGCAGCTATGTCAGCAGGAGCAGAGGTTAAGCATGCCCTCCTTGGAGCTGGTATTGAATCCAGTCACTCTTACGAACGAACACACATTGATTCGGTCGTGGCGACTGAGCGTATGGTAGACGCCTATCTCAAGAGCACCTTGGTAGACTAATATGTGCTTGATTTGTCAAAGAATTGAATGGATCAAGGCAGGGGAAAATCCCTACTTTGTAAAAGAACTAGAGACAGGCTATGTTGTTATTGGAGACCACCAATACTTTAAGGGCTATACCTTGTTTTTAGCAAAAGAGCATGTCACAGAACTCCACCATATGGAGACTTCTGTAAAACTTCGTTTTCTAGAGGAAATGAGTTTGGTCCAAGAAGCTGTTGCCAAAACGTTTAAAGCTGAAAAGATGAATATTGAACTCCTAGGAAATGGAGATGCCCACGCTCACTGGCACCTCTTTCCAAGACGATCAGGTGATATGAGGGGTCATGGATTGAATGGCCGTGGTCCAGTCTGGTGGGTGCCATGGGAAGAAATGGCGGCAGAAGATTGCCAAGTGAAATCCCATGAGTTGGAACAAATGATTAAAGCCTTATCCGATGAATTAGAGAAGCACTTGGTATAAGAGAGGAAGAAAAAATGAAAAAAAGATACATCGTTTTATCTGGTTTGCTGGCAGTAACCCTAGCAGCATGTTCTCAAGAAAAACCTAAAAATGAAGAAAACACTCAAAAAACGGAACAAACTAGTCAACCTGAAGGAACTGTAGGGAGCAAATCTCAAGCCTCTAGTCAGAAGAAGGCAGAAGTTGTCAATAAGGGAGACTACTATAGTATTCAAGGGAAGTACGATGAAATCGTCATAGCTAATAAGCACTATCCTTTGTCAAAAGACTATAATCCAGGAGAAAATCCAACAGCTAAAGCAGAGTTGCTGAAACTCATTGCAGCAATGCAAGCAGCTGGCTACCCAATCAGCGATCACTACAGTGGTTTTAGAAGTTATGAAACTCAAACCAAACTTTATCAAGACTATGTGAATCAAGACGGTAAGGAAGCAGCAGATCGCTACTCAGCACGCCCAGGTTACAGTGAACACCAAACAGGTCTTGCATTTGACCTTATTGGGACAGATGGTGATTTAGTCACTGAAGAAAAGGCAGCCCAGTGGCTCTTGGATCATGCGGCTGACTATGGCTTTGTCGTTCGCTATCTCAAAGGTAAGGAAAAAGAGACTGGCTACATGGCTGAAGAATGGCATCTCCGCTACGTTGGAAAAGAAGCCAAAGAAATTGCTGCAAGTGGTCTCAGTTTGGAAGAGTACTATGGCTTTGAAGGCGGAGATTACGTCGATTAAAAAAGTAATTTTTCTCTTGCATTTTTAGATAAATAGTGTATAATGGAAAGGTATGTGTAAAGCATACTTGTGGGAGGTAAAAATCTTTAATTACCGCCAAAACCACAAAGGAGGATTTAAAAATGGCTAAAAAAGTCGAAAAACTTGTAAAATTGCAAATCCCTGCTGGTAAAGCTACACCAGCTCCACCAGTTGGACCTGCTCTTGGTCAAGCTGGTATCAACATTATGGGATTCACAAAAGAGTTCAACGCTCGTACAGCTGACCAAGCTGGTATGATCATTCCAGTTGTTATCTCAGTATACGAAGACAAATCATTTACTTTCGTTACAAAAACACCACCAGCTGCTGTTCTTTTGAAAAAAGCTGCAGGTGTTGAAAAAGGATCAGGTACACCTAACAAAACTAAAGTTGCTACAGTTACTCGTGCACAAGTACAAGAAATTGCAGAAACTAAGATGCCAGATTTGAACGCAGCAAACATTGAGTCTGCAATGCGTATGATCGAAGGTACTGCTCGTTCTATGGGATTCACTGTTGTTGACTAATCAATAACACCCCCAATATAACCCGCAAGACTTCATCATTTCGAGAAGTGACGTGGGAGATGAAAATCGATTGAACCACTTACAAGGAGAATAGAAAATGGCTAAAAAAAGCAAACAACTTCGTGCTGCTCTTGAAAAAATCGACAGCACAAAAGCATACAGTGTAGAAGAAGCTGTAGCACTTGCAAAAGAAACTAACTTTGCAAAATTTGACGCAACTGTAGAAGTTGCTTACAACTTGAACATCGACGTTAAAAAAGCTGACCAACAAATCCGTGGCGCAATGGTATTGCCAAACGGTACAGGTAAAACTTCACGCGTTCTTGTTTTCGCACGTGGTGCAAAAGCTGAAGAAGCAAAAGCTGCTGGTGCAGACTTTGTTGGTGAAGATGACCTTGTTGCAAAAATCAACGACGGTTGGTTGGACTTCGACGTAGTTATCGCTACACCTGACATGATGGCTCTTGTTGGACGTCTTGGACGTGTCCTTGGACCACGTAACTTGATGCCAAACCCTAAAACTGGTACTGTAACAATGGATGTTGCTAAAGCAGTTGAAGAGTCTAAAGGTGGTAAAATTACTTACCGTGCAGACCGTGCAGGTAACGTTCAAGCAATCATCGGTAAAGTATCATTTGAAGCTGAAAAATTGGTTGAAAACTTCAAAGCTTTCAACGAAACAATCCAAAAAGCAAAACCAGCTACAGCTAAAGGAACTTACGTAACAAACTTGACTATCACAACTACTCAAGGTGTTGGTATCAAGGTTGACGTAAACTCACTTTAATTAACAGATTTTTAAAAACGAGTACGAATGTGCTCGTTTTTTAGGTACAACGGGCATTCCGTTCATCTGAGGTGTAAGTCCTCTGTGGGTACCATATACTAGTAAACCCAAAAGTGATTCCCAAGCCTGACTATTGTGAGTGCCTGATCGAACGGCATTAGGATAGACTGTTTAAGTCTGACGTTGGAAATAAGAATCGGCAGAGAAAGAGATAGAGAAATCTTGGCTATACGAATAGGCACGTGATAGTAAAGCGTATATAGCGGATAAGGAGGCCAGCAACTCTAAAGTACAAATATGTAGCCGTAACCTATATGCGTAAACTACGTGAGCAATTGAATTCGAACTTGAGAGGTGATTAATAGATTTATGCTATAGTCATGGCAGTTTGTATGCTTTTGATTCTAGTTTATCAAATAATAGATTAGAATTGTCAGATAATATAATTTTATGTTATAATGAAGAAAAAATAGAGGTGTTCAAATGTCAGAAGCAGGTCATAAGTTTTTAGCAAAACTGGGGAAAAAACGCTTACGTCCAGGTGGAAAACGTGCTACAGATTGGTTAATTGCGGAAGGAGAATTTTCAAAAGAAAAGAGAATACTAGAAGTTGCGTGCAATAGGGGAACTACAGCAATTGAGTTGGCACAGCGTTTTGGTTGTAAGATAACTGCTGTTGATATGGATGGACAAGCCTTAGAAGTGGCTAAAAAATCTGCTGAAACGGCAGGTGTTGCTCATTTGATCAGATTTGAAAGAGCAAATGCAATGAAACTTCCTTATGGAGATGCTAGTTTTGATATTGTTATAAATGAAGCTATGCTGACTATGCAAGCCGATCAAGCTAAGAAAAAATGTGTAATGGAGTATCTAAGGGTTTTAAAACCTGAAGGTCTTCTTTTGACACATGATGTGCTTCTTAAGGAAGCTAAAGAGTCTGTCAGACAGGAATTGTCACAAGCAATTCATGTAAATGTAGGTCCTTTAACTCAAGATGGTTGGGAACAGGTGATGATAGAATCAGGTTATCGTGATGTGAAAATATTGACTGGTGAAATGACATTAATGAAATTATCAGATATGATTTATGACGAAGGTTGGCTAGGAACTTTGAAAATTTGCGTAAATGCTTGTAAAAAGGAGAATAGAAAGCAGTTTTTAACTATGTATAAAATGTTTGCTAAGAATAAACAGAAATTGGGCTTTATTGCTATGGCTAGTTATAAATCGTCAAATCGTTAGATAATTATTGAAGTTAACTTTTCCTTTTTTCTTTCTTAAAAAATATGCTATAATAGAGAGTAAAAAACTTTGAAAGAAAGAAAAAGATGAATTTAAAAGATTATATCGCAACGATTGAAAATTATCCCAAGGAAGGCATCACCTTCCGTGATATCAGCCCATTGATGGCAGATGGCAATGCTTATAGCTATGCTGTTCGTGAAATCGTTCAGTATGCAACTGATAAGAAAATCGACATGATCGTGGGTCCAGAGGCTCGCGGATTTATTGTTGGCTGTCCCGTTGCCTTTGAGTTGGGGATTGGCTTTGCACCTGTTCGTAAACCAGGAAAATTGCCACGTGAAGTCATTTCAGCTGACTATGAAAAAGAGTACGGTATTGATACCTTGACCATGCACGCGGATGCCATCAAACCAGGTCAACGCGTTCTCATCGTAGATGACCTCTTGGCGACAGGTGGTACTGTCAAGGCAACCATTGAAATGATTGAAAGACTTGGCGGAGTTGTAGCCGGTTGTGCGTTCTTGATTGAACTTGATGAGCTTAAAGGCCGTGAAAAAATCGGAGATTACGATTACAAGGTACTTATGCATTATTAATGAAAAACAGTCCTTGGGGCTGTTTTCTCTTCATCTGCTATATAAACAAACTATAGCTAGTTAGAGAAAAACTATAATTGAAAACTATATCTTCTTGCAGTATAATAAAAGGACTAAGTGTTTGAGATTTGACTTCAAACACATTCAATTATTTCTAAAAGAGTACAGTTAGGAGAAGGTTATGCCGATTAGAATTGATAAAAAATTGCCAGCTGTTGAGATTTTACGGACAGAGAATATCTTTGTCATGGATGATCAACGTGCGGCCCACCAAGATATCCGTCCCTTGAAAATTTTGATTTTAAACCTAATGCCCAAAAAAGTGGTCACAGAGACCCAGTTGTTACGGCATTTAGCAAATACTCCTTTGCAATTGGACATAGACTTTCTCTATATGGAGAGCCACCGTTCCAAGACGACTCGTGCAGAGCATATGGAGACTTTTTATAAAACTTTTCCTGAAGTCAAGGACGAGTATTTTGATGGGATGATTATCACAGGGGCTCCGATTGAGCATTTACCATTTGAGGAAGTGGACTATTGGGAGGAATTCAGTCAGGTGCTTGAGTGGTCCAAGACCCATGTCTATTCGACCCTTCATATCTGCTGGGGTGCCCAAGCAGGTCTTTATGCTCGCTATGGAGTTGATAAACACCAGATGGAGCAGAAATTGTCAGGCATTTACCCGCAGGATACCTTGAAAGAGGGCCATCTTCTCTTTCGTGGTTTTGATGATAGCTATGTAGCTCCCCATTCTCGTTATACAGAAATCTATAAGGAAGAGATATTAGGAAAAACCAATCTGGAAATCCTCTCTGAGGGAGAACAAGTCGGCGTTTCTATTTTAGCCAGTCGGGATCTTCGTGAGATTTATAGTTTTGGTCATTTAGAATATGACCGTGATACTCTAGCAAAAGAGTATTTTCGTGATTGTGAGGCAGGACTTAATCCTCATATTCCAGAAAATTACTTCAAAAATGATGATGTGAATGAGACACCGTGTCTCTGTTGGTCTTCATCAGCTGCCCTCTTTTTCAGTAACTGGGTTAACTATGCTGTTTATCAAGAAACCCCTTTTGACTGGAGAAAGGTAGAGGATGATGCGGCTGCATTTGGATATCTATAAGAGGAATTATGACATATTTTGACGCTTTTAAATCAGGGAACTTGGTTTTGCCAAGTGCCCTGCTCTTGCATTTTAAGGTACTCTTTCCTTCCAGCGAAGATTTTCTGGTCTGGCAATTTTTCTATCTACAAAACACCACAGCCTTAGGAGATGTTTCGCCTAGTCAGATTGCTGAAATCATTGGCAAAGAGGTGGCAGATGTCAACCAATCCATTTCGAATTTGACTGAAAATGGTTTGCTACAATATCGAACCATTGAACTAAACGGTGAAATTGAGCTGATTTTTGATGCTAGTTTGGCTTTTGAACGCTTGGATAGCTTACTAGATAGCCAAACTCCAGCTACAACAGTCCCAAACCCGCAGAATCAGTTGAAGGATCTGGTTGAAACTTTTCAGCAGGAATTGGGACGCTTATTAACACCATTTGAAATCGAAGACCTTTCTAAGACTGTCAAAGAAGACGGAGTTAAGGCGGATTTGATCAAGGAAGCTCTCCGAGAGGCCGTTCTCAATGGCAAGCCAAACTGGAAATATATTCAGGCAATCCTACGAAACTGGCGCCATGAAGGCATTCAATCTGTTGCCCAAGTAGAGGCCAAACGAGCAGAGCGAGAAGCGAATAATCCCAAACAAGTTCAGGCTTCGGCTGATTTTCTCGATGCCATGAATTTGTGGCAAGATTAGTCGCTTGAAAAATCTTGAAAATTAGAGTAAGGTTTGCAAGCTCCTTATAAATATGATAGAATAATAGTGAATAAAATGAAAAAAGAGGTATGTGAAATGTCACGTAAACCATTTATCGCTGGTAACTGGAAAATGAACAAAAATCCAGAAGAAGCAAAAGCATTCGTTGAAGCCGTTGCATCAAAACTTCCTTCATCAGACCTTGTTGAAGCAGGTATCGCAGCTCCTGCAGTTGATTTGACAGCTGTTCTTGCTGCTGCAAAAGGTTCAAACCTTAAAGTTGCTGCTCAAAACTGCTACTTTGAAAATACAGGTGCTTTCACTGGTGAAACTAGCCCACAAGTTTTGAAAGAAATCGGTACTGACTACGTTGTTATCGGTCACTCAGAACGTCGTGACTACTTCCATGAAACTGACGAAGATATCAACAAAAAAGCAAAAGCAATCTTTGCAAACGGTATGCTTCCAATCATCTGTTGTGGTGAGTCACTTGAAACTTACGAAGCTGGTAAAGCAGCTGAATTCGTAGGTGCTCAAGTATCTGCTGCTTTGGCTGGATTGACTGCTGAGCAAGTTGCTGCATCCGTTATCGCTTATGAGCCAATCTGGGCTATCGGTACTGGTAAATCAGCTTCACAAGACGATGCACAAAAAATGTGTAAAGTTGTTCGTGATGTTGTAGCTGCTGACTTTGGTCAAGAAGTTGCTGACAAAGTTCGTGTTCAATACGGTGGTTCAGTTAAACCTGAAAACGTTGCTTCATACATGGCTTGCCCAGACGTGGACGGAGCCCTTGTTGGTGGAGCATCACTTGAAGCTGAAAGTTTCTTGGCATTGCTTGACTTTGTAAAATAATCTAGGTTATTCCAGACAGTCTTTTAAGACTGTCTTTTTTTAAAAAAAATTCTGTATATTTTTCTTAAATTATCAGTCTATTGCAACTTTTCTCAGATAGTACATTTTCCTTGATATCATTTTCTGGTAGTAGTATACTTGTATTATAGCTACTGTGAAGTAGTTATAAAAAAATGAAAAGAGGTAAGAAATATGGTTGAATTGAAAAAAGAAGCAGTAAAAGACGTAACAACATTATCTAAAACAGCGCCAGTAGCATTGGCAAAAACAAAGGAAGTATTGAACCAAGCAGTAGCGGACTTGTATGTGGCTCACATTGCCCTTCACCAAGTTCACTGGTATATGCGTGGTCGTGGTTTCCTCGTATGGCATCCAAAAATGGATGAATACATGGACAGCCTTGATGGCTATCTTGACGAAATCAGTGAACGTTTGATCACTCTTGGTGGCAAACCTTACTCAACTTTGACAGAGTTCCTTCAACACAGTGAAATCGAAGAAGAAGAAGGAGAATTCCGTAACGTTGAAGAAAGCTTGGAACGTGTTCTAGCGATTTATCGCTACCTCATCGCTCGTTTCCAAAATGCTTTGGATGTGACTGATGAAGAAGGCGATGATGTTACAAACGATATCTTTGTTGGTGCTAAGGCTGAACTTGAGAAAACAGTTTGGATGCTTGCAGCAGAACTTGGACAAGCTCCTGGTTTGTAAGATATAGTTGCTACCCCTTTTATCATGAGGTGCTTGATAAGTGCCCATGACCAATCATCTTTTAAAAGTCATGTAACTGTAAACAGTTGCATGACTTTTTTTGTTTGCTGGACTTAGGACACATTGTCAAAAGTAGGATTTTACGGTATAATAGTTGCTGTTCAATAACATATGAATTTTAAAGAATAATTGTTAGTTTAAGGAGGACTTATGAACAACTTACCAAATTGCCCGAAATGTCATTCAGAATATGTCTATGAAGACGGAAGTCTCTTGGTTTGCCCAGAGTGTGCCTATGAGTGGAATCCTGCAGAAGTTGCAGAAGTAGAAGAAGGTGTAGTTGCTATCGATGCCAATGGAAATAAATTGGCTGACGGCGATACTGTAACCTTAATTAAGGACTTGAAAGTAAAAGGTGCGCCAAAGGATTTGAAACAAGGAACTCGCGTTAAAAATATCCGTATCGTAGAAGGTGACCACAACATCGACTGTAAGATTGATGGTTTTGGAGCTATGAAACTCAAATCAGAATTTGTTAAGAAGATCTAGCCATGAAAATGAACCTGAAATTTATCTTTTATAGCCGTGTGCTCTTGTTCTTAGCGGCTTTCACAGGAGTTTATTTGGAGATTACCAAACACGGTGGCTTTGGTATGCTCCTTTACTACACAGTGTTGTCCAATCTTTTGGTAACGATTTTCACGGGCTATCTGCTCCGTGTGATGAGCCGTTCAGGTGAAAATTGGCAAAGTCCGACCTTGCTTCGTCTCAAGGGTGGCGTTACCATGAGTATCATGATTACCTGTGTGATTTACCATTTTATGCTTGCTCCGATCGCGACAGACTTTTACCGTGTGGAAAATTTCCTTTGCCACTATATCGTTCCACTCTGGTTTTTAGCCGACACCCTCTTCTTTGATAAACGGGGTCAATACAAGATCTGGGATCCAGTCTTGTGGACCATCTTGCCCTTGGTTTATATGATTTTTGCCTTGTTTAATGGCTTGGTCTTAAAACTCAATATTCCGAATTCCAAGGACAATCCCTTCCCTTATTTCTTTTTAAATGTGAACAAGGGTTGGGACGTGGTTATCAAATGGTGTTTGATCATTTTTGCGGCCTATATGGTTGCAGGCTTCATCTTCTATCTGATCAAGCAAATCAAGCGAAAATAGTCTTCCTATTAGGAAAGTTAGGACGGAGTCTCTAGTTCAATCGGGCTCCTTCTTTTCTTGCCATCTTCCTTTTAAAAGGATCAACAGTGAGAAATATACAGAAAGAAAATTCATGAAACAATATTTAGAACGGGCTAGTATTTTGGCCCTCTCCCTCGTTTTGATTACCTCCTTTTCCATTTCAAGCGCTCTGCCAGCCATGTTTGACTACTATCAAGGCTACCCCAAAGAACAAATCGAGCTCCTGGTCAGTCTTCCTTCTTTTGGAATCATGATTATGCTGGTTTTAAATGGGTTTTTGGAGCGGTTATTTCCTGAGCGTCTTCAGATTAGTCTGGGACTTCTCATCCTTTCTATCGGTGGAACTGCCCCTTTCTGGTATCAGGAATACAACTTTGTCTTTGCGATGCGGATTTTATTCGGCTTGGGTGTTGGGATGATCAATGCCAAGGCCATTTCCATCATCAGCGAACGCTATCATGGAAAGACACGGATCCAGATGTTGGGGCTTCGCGGATCAGCAGAAGTTGTCGGGGCGTCGATTTTGACTCTAGTGGTCGGTCAACTCTTATCCTTGGGATGGACAGTGACCTTCTTGGCCTACAGTGCGGGATTTTTAGTATTGATTCTTTATCTGCTCTTTGTCCCTTATGGGAAAGAAAAGAAAGAAACAAAGAAAAAAGAGACCGAAACGACTCGTTTGACAGGAAAGATGAAAGGATTAATTTTTCTATTGGCTGTCGAAGCAGCAGTTGTTGTCTGCACCAACACAGCTATCACCATTCGTATTCCTAGTCTGATGGTGGAAAGAGGTCTAGGGGATGCCCAGTTATCGAGCTTGGTCTTAAGTATTATGCAGTTGATTGGTATCTTGGCAGGTGTGAGTTTTTCTTTCTTTATCTCTCTATTTAAAGAAAGATTGCTCCTTTGGTCAGGTATCACCTTTGGATTGGGGCAGATTGTGATTGCCTTGTCTCCGTCATTGGGTGTGATGGTAGTTGGAAGTGTTGTGGCAGGTTTTTCCTACAGTGTGGCCTTGACCACTGTCTTTCAGCTTCTTTCTGAAAGAATCCCAGCCAAGCTCCTTAATCAGGCAACATCTTTTGCAGTGCTAGGATGCAGCTTTGGAGCCTTTACGACACCTTTCATTCTTGGGGCGATTGGCTTGGTGACTCAAAACGGTATGTTGGTCTTCACCATTCTAGGCTGCTGGTTGATTGTCACTTCTATCTTTGTTATGTACGCACTTCAAAAGAAAGCTTAGGATTAATTTCCTAAGTTTTTCCTTCTAGGAATTTTGTACCCAGACAATTATTGGTTTTTAAACTTGTTTACACTTTTATTTCCTGATAAAATAGAAGTTATGACAAGATATAAAGCAACTATTTCCTATGATGGTTTTGCCTTTGCTGGTTTTCAGCGCCAGCCTCATGCGCGGAGCGTTCAGGAAGAAATTGAAAAAACGTTGACTAGATTGAATAAGGGGCAAGCCATCACTGTTCACGGTGCTGGTAGGACGGATAGTGGGGTCCATGCTCTGGGACAGGTTATTCATTTTAATCTGCCCTATCAGATGGATGAGGAAAAACTTCGTTTTGCTCTGGATACCCAGTCACCAGAAGATATCGATGTGATTTCAATTAAGCTTGTGGCGGATGATTTTCATTGCCGTTATGCAAAACATAGCAAGACATATGAGTTTATCGTGGATAGGGGGCGTCCTAAAAATCCGATGCGCCGTCACTATGCTACTCACTTTCCCTATCCCCTCGATGTGGAGCGAATGCAGATAGCTGTCAAGAAATTAGAGGGAACCCATGATTTTACTGGGTTTACAGCATCTGGAACCAGTGTAGAGGACAAGGTTCGGACTATTACAGAAGCCAGCCTTAGTGTTGATGAGACAGGCCAATTTTTGACCTTTACCTTTTCAGGAAATGGTTTCTTGTATAAGCAGATTCGCAATATGGTGGGGACGCTGCTCAAAATAGGAAATAATCGAATGCCAGTTGAGCAGATTGACTTGATTTTGGAGAAGAAGGACAGAAAACTTGCAGGTCCAACGGCTGCACCGAATGGCTTGTATTTAAAGGAGATTCGTTATGAAGAATAATCGTATTTTAGCCCTTTCTGGGAATGATATTTTTAGTGGTGGTGGTTTATCAGCTGATTTGGCTACCTATACCTTAAATGGTCTGCATGGCTTTGTAGCAGTGACTTGTTTGACGGCCTTGACCGAAAAGGGCTTTGAAGTCTTTCCAACTGACGATGCCATTTTTCAACATGAATTGGATAGCTTACGTGATGTCGAGTTTGCAGGAATTAAGATTGGCCTTCTTCCTACTGTCAGTGTGGCTGAGAAGGCCTTGGACTTTATCAAGCAACGTCCAGGAGTGCCTGTGGTATTGGACCCCGTTTTGGTCTGCAAGGAAACGCACGATGTAGCTGTTAGTGAACTCTGTCAAGAGTTGATTCGCTTTTTCCCTCATGTCAGTGTGATTACGCCAAATCTTCCTGAAGCAGAATTATTGGCTGGTCAGGAAATTAAAACATTGGAAGACATGAAAGCTGTAGCGCAGAAATTGCATGATTTAGGAGCGCCAGCAGTTATTATCAAGGGAGGCAATCGCCTCAGTCAGGACAAGGCAGTGGATGTCTTTTATGATGGACAAACTTTCACTGTTCTAGAAAACCCAGTCATTCAAGGCCAAAATGCGGGTGCAGGATGTACCTTTGCCTCAAGCATCGCCAGTCACTTGGTTAAAGGGGATGAACTTTTACCAGCAGTAGAGAGCTCGAAAGCTTTCGTTTACCGTGCTATTGCACAAGCAGATCAATATGGAGTAAGACAATATGAAGCAAACCAAAACAACTAAAATCGCCCTTGTATCCCTCTTAACCGCCCTTTCTGTGGTTCTAGGTTATTACTTGAAAATTGGAACGCCAACAGGAATATTGACTCTCTTGGATGCAGGTATTTTCTTTACTGCCTTTTACTTTGGCAGTAAAGAAGGGGCCGTCGTTGGAGGACTAGCAGCTTTTCTGCTTGACCTTTTATCAGGCTTTCCACAGTGGATGTTCTTTAGCTTGGTAAACCATGGCTTGCAAGGATTTTTTGCAGGTTTTAAAGGGAAATGGCAATGGCTAGGCCTTGTCTTGGCTACTATCGTCATGGTAAGTGGCTACGCTCTGGGCTCAACTCTAATGAATGGCTGGTCAGCAGCCTTGCCAGAAATCCTTCCAAACTTCCTACAAAATACCTTGGGAATGGTTGTGGGATTTGTAGTCTTTCAGAGTGTCAAGAAGATAAAATAAAAAAGTCAGCTTCAATAGCTGACTTTTTGCTTATCTAGGTTTAATCAAAATAAAGCAAATCTTTGCTGGTGCTTGTAAAGAGGTCAAAGCCATCCTTGGTAACAACACCACAGTCTTCGATACGAACGCCGACTTTACCAGGGATATAGATACCTGGTTCAACAGAGAAGCACATGCCTTCTTCGATGACCATGTCGTTTCCTTCCATGATAGAAGGGAATTCGTGGACATCCATACCGATACCGTGACCGAGACGGTGGTTGAAGTACTCTCCGTAACCAGCTTTTTCAATGACTTCGCGAGCAGCGCGATCAACTTCATGTGCAGTCACACCTGGCTTGATAAAGTCAAGAGCAGCTTGTTGGGCTTCAAGCGTCAAGTTGTAAATATCTTTTTTGAACTGGTCTGGTTTACCGACAGCGACCGTACGAGTCATATCTGAGGCATAGCCATTAACCATGACACCGAGGTCAAAGAGGAGAAGGGCGTCCTTTTCAACTTTGTTTGCACCAGGAATTCCGTGCGGATTTGCAGCGTTATCGCCAGTCAAGACCATAGTATCAAAGCTCATTTCATAGCCTTCACCTTTCATGGCAAAATCGATTTGGGCAATGATGTCTGTTTCCGTCTTATCAAGAGAAATATTGTCAAAACCAACCTTAACAGCCTTATCAGCATAGAGCCCTGCAACCATCATTTTTTGCACTTCATCAGCTGATTTGATGAGGCGCATGCGTTGAATGCGAGGAGTGAGGTTTTCAAACTCAGCAGTTTCAAAAACTGTTTTCAAACCATGGTATTTGGTCAAGATGAGATTGTCAAACTCAACAGCGACACGTTTGAAGTCGTGCTGCGGCAAAGCATTTTTGATTTTTTGCCATGGATTTTCAGAATCTACATAGCCCGCAACCGGGAAGGAAACGGTGCTACTTGCACGTTCCACTTCGAGAGCTGGGACAAAGAGGAGAGGTTCCTGATCCGCTAGGACAAAGAGGAACATTTGGCGTTCATGGGGATCACTGTAAAAGCCAGTGAGGTAATTAATAGTGACGGGGTCAGATACGACAGCGACGTCTAGTTTTTCTGATTCAAGATATGTTACGATTTGTTGTAATTTAGACATATGCTACCTTCTTTCTACCCCTCTATTTTGGCAAAAAAAGAGAGAAAATGCAAGGGAGAAGGGTAAAATAGCAGGCAAAAAGAACTCCGACAAGATAGGGGAGTTCTTTGATATAGCTTTCATTTCTTTAAGAAAAGTCAGCCTTGCTTTTGACGTCGCTGTATTCTTCAGCGATTTCTTGACTGAGAATGTCTTCATAGGCAGGGAGTTGGATATCCTGACCGTATTTCTTCTTAAGGGCAGTAGTGACCAGGCGATAAGCTAGATTGGCATTACGAGAGAGGATAGGTCCGTGGAAGTAGGAACCAAAGACATTCTTATAATGAACCCCTTCGCCGACCTTTTCTTCGTTGTTTCCATTTCCATAGACCACCTGTCCCAGTGGTTTTTGGTCATCCGAGAGGAAGGTACGGCCCTGGTGATTTTCAAATCCATAGTAGGTTTCATTGAAATCTTCATTGTGAATTTTGATGTCACCGATAAAGCGATTATTGGTCTGGTTGAGGGTATAGTGGCCCATGACCCCTAGACCTTCGATGCGTTTCCCTGAAGCCTCAACATAATATTGGCCCAATAGTTGGAAACCACCACAGATAGCTAGAACCACTCCGTCGTTTTGGATGTAGTTGTCAATGCTCTCTTTTTTAGCAGGAAGGTCGCCTGCAATGATGCTTTGTTCAAAGTCTTGGCCGCCACCGAAAAAGGCGATATCATAGTGGTTTTCATCAAAGTCATCATGGAGAGAAACGATGTCAACCGTCACATGAGCTCCCAGTTTTTCAGCCACATACTTGAGCATGAGGATGTTGCCGTTGTCTCCGTAAGTATTCATGAGGTTTCCGTAAAGGTGGGCGATGTTGAGCTGATAAGGGTAGTTGCCAGCTTTTGAGGAAAGTGAAGTATAAACCATCAGTTCATCTCCTTTCTAACAATCTGACGACTAGCCAGCAGTTCGCGGAATTCCAGCATGGCGGTATAGGTAGCTAGGATATAGGCATGCTTGCAGTCTTGCTTCTCAATGGTTTTGAGAACTTGCTCCAGATTGCTTGTCTCAGTGATTTTATCAGCTGGATAGCCAGTCACCCGAAGACGACGAGCAATTTCAGAATGCCGAACACCGCCAGCGTTGATTTCAGGGATATCCATGTCAGTGATTTGTTCAAAGTCCGCATCCCAGATCCAGCTAGTGTCAATTCCATCTGCATAGTTGGCATTGAGAAGGACAGATAGGCTAAATGGGTAAGGTGCCAGTTTAATCATTTCGATGGCTTGAGTCGCACCGACTGGATTTCCTTATCACCGATATGGAAGGTTTCCTGACGACCGAAGACAGCGCGACTCTTATCAAATCCTTGCTTGATTCGTTGCGAATCTGCGCCGAGAAAGCGAGCGATGGCAACCGCTGCTAGGGCGTTGTAGATGTTGTAAAGTCCACCGATTTGAATGCCGTATTCTTGTCCGTCAATGACAAAGCGGGAGCGATTGTTGGTTAACTTAACCAAGTCGGTCAGACGGTAGTCCAAGCCAGGACGTTTGCAACCACAATTTTCACAGATATAGGCACCCAAGTTAGCATAAGTATTGAGTTCATATTTGAGGATGCCTTGACAGTCAGGGCAGAGAATCCCTTCGGTATTATAGTGAGCTAGTTTGGCTGGCTCTTTTTCCAAGTCAAAACCAAAATACTGCACTGGGTTTGGAATAGATGGCTTGTAGAAAAGCGGACTGTCACCATTGAGGAGAACTGTAGCCGTAGGCACTTTACGGATGGCATCCAAAATCATGTTATAAGTCGTGTAAATCTCACCATAGCGGTCCATCTGGTCACGGAAAATATTAGTGATGACAAAAAGGCTAGGGTGGATGTAGTCACAGATACGAGATAGACTGGCCTCGTCAATTTCTAGGACGGCAATGTTTTTTCCAGTTTTAGACGATTTGGCAGTCAAGAAGGTCGTTGCGATCCCTGTAATCATGTTGGCACCGCTTGGGTTAGTAAGAACCTGACCATAAACTTCTTTTAAAATGCCGACAGTGAGGGCGGTTGTCAGGGTTTTCCCATTGGTTCCAGTGACCACGACAATCTCGTAGTTCTTAGCTAGGTTTTGTAAAATATCTTTATCAAATTGGAGGGCAAGTTTTCCTGGGAGCGTACTTCCGCGGCCAAGACGGCTTAAAACGAAGTGAGAAGAACGCCCAGCTAGGAGGCCCAAAGTAGTTTTTAATTTCATGTTTCTATTATATCATAAAAGAAAGAAAAGACAGATTTGAGATTTCGCAGATACAAAAACAGCCCGAAGAGGGCTGTTAGCTAACAAATCAGTCTCAACTTAAATCGCAAACAAGTCATTCAAGTTCTCAGCCAAGGTTGGGTGAGTGAAGATTTGTTTTGTGAAGTAAGTGTAAGGAATCTTGTTGTCCATTGCAACAGTGATGATGTTGATGATTTCTTGAGAACCTTCTGAGAAGATGCTTGCTCCGAGAATTTCTTTTGTTTCAGTATTGACAATAGCTTTGAAGGCTCCGCGAAGGTCTCCGTTTACGTGACCACGAGTCATGGCAGCAACAGGGATTTCCTTCACTGCGTATGGAAGTCTCAAATCAGCTGCTTGGCTTTCCGTCAAGCCAACTTGAGAAAGAGCTGGTGTGATGAACATGGTGTTTGGTACATTGAGACGGTCTTCAAGTGTGTAGCTGCCATCTCCAGCAAGGTAGCTGTAGACAACACGGAAGTCATCAAGTGAAATGTAGGTGAATTGAAGTCCACCATTGACGTCTCCAACTGCAAAGACACCAGGAACGTTTGTTTGGCAGTGTTTGTCGACCTTGATAGCACCACGCTCCGTTAGTTCAATATCTGTATTTTCAAGTTGAAGTGGTTCTACATTCGGTTTACGTCCAGTTGCGTAGAGAAGGGCATCGAAACGGTAAGTTTCCTTTTCAGTTACGACGAGGACTTGATCACCGTCGTTTTTGATTTCAGTAGTATGGATGTTTTGAAGCAATTCAATACCGTCTTCTTCCATGTATTGTTTAGCAAGAGCTGCGATGGAAGGTTCTGCACGAGGAAGGAATGTATCCAAGGCATCTAGGACTGTGACTTTGCTACCAAGTTTGTTGTAGAGTCCAGCAAATTCAAGACCGATGTTTCCACCACCAAGGACTCCAAGTTTTTCAGGCAATTTGTCCAAGTTTTGGATACCTGTTGAGTCAAAGACATTTTTACTTGTAGCAAGTCCAGGAATTGGCAAGACGTTTGAAACAGCGCCAGTGTTGATGACGATTGTTTCAGCAGTTAGTTCTTGTTTTTCATCACCAGCCTGGATCTCGATCACCTTATTTGACACGAAATGTGCCTCTGCATCAATGACATCAACGCCATTATCGGCCAACATTTTATAATTTTTAGCGTTAAGACGACCAGTCACCGCACCACGCTCTTTCATGGTATCGTCAAATGACCAGCCCTTTTCAGCCGCTACAATCATAGTCTTGGTTGGGATACAAGCAATATTAATGCAAGTACCACCATACATCGCTTTACTGCGCTCGATGACAGCAACTTTTTTTCCAGCCGCATTCATCTTAGCAGCCAAAGTCTTACCGGCTTTACCAAATCCAATGACAATAAAATCGTATGTTAACATTTTTAAATCCTCCTATTTGATTTAATTCTAGCACAAGAAAAAAACTTTTGCACAAATCTGCTACGGGAAAAAATATTGGACTAAAATAGTCTAACGAAAGCTTTCGGGAATCAAGTTCAAAAAATAGAAAAATCGTTTACATGATTTTCCTTAAAGATTCTACTATCTTTTGCCCCGCTCTTGTGTTATACTAGATAAGTTGCAAAGAAACCAGTACTTTTCTTTCGTGGAAAAGAAGCAACACGGTATCTCGTTTTTGTTGAAGATACGTCATGAAAAGAAAAGTATAAACTAAAGCCCTATAGGGTGGCTTCGCACCACCTTTAGAAAGAAGAAAAACGTGAAATTTAATGAATTTAACTTGTCTGCTGAATTGCTAGCAGAGATTGAAAAAGCTGGATTTGTAGAAGCAAGTCCCATCCAAGAACAGACCATTCCATTGGCTCTTGAGGGGAAAGACGTTATCGGTCAAGCCCAGACTGGTACAGGGAAAACCGCGGCCTTTGGCTTACCAACCCTTGAAAAAATCCGTACAGAAGAAGCAACTATTCAAGCCTTGGTCATCGCTCCAACTCGTGAACTCGCTGTTCAAAGTCAAGAAGAACTCTTCCGCTTTGGTCGTAGCAAGGGAGTGAAAGTTCGCTCAGTTTACGGTGGTTCCAGCATTGAAAAACAAATCAAAGCCCTTAAGTCGGGTGCTCATATCGTTGTAGGAACACCAGGTCGTCTCTTGGACTTGATCAAACGCAAGGCTTTGAAATTGCACGATATTGAAACCCTCATCCTTGATGAAGCGGACGAAATGCTCAACATGGGCTTCCTTGAAGACATTGAAGCCATCATTTCCCGTGTCCCTGAAAATCGTCAAACCTTGCTCTTTTCAGCAACCATGCCAGATGCTATCAAACGTATTGGTGTTCAGTTTATGAAAGACCCTGAGCATGTCAAGATTGCTGCCAAGGAATTGACAACAGAGCTGGTTGATCAGTACTATATCCGTGTCAAGGAACAAGAGAAATTTGATACCATGACGCGTCTCATGGACGTGGAACAACCAGAACTTGCTATTGTATTTGGTCGTACTAAACGCCGTGTAGATGAATTGACTCGTGGTCTTAAGATCCGTGGCTTCCGTGCAGAAGGAATTCATGGTGACTTAGACCAAAACAAACGTCTTCGCGTCCTTCGTGATTTTAAAAATGGCAATCTTGATGTTCTAGTTGCGACTGACGTGGCAGCACGTGGTTTGGATATCTCAGGTGTGACCCATGTCTACAACTACGATATTCCACAAGACCCTGAAAGTTACGTTCACCGTATCGGTCGTACAGGTCGTGCTGGTAAGTCAGGTCAATCTATTACCTTTGTTTCTCCAAATGAAATGGGTTACCTTCAAATCATCGAAAACTTGACTAAGAAACGCATGAAAGGCTTGAAACCAGCGACAGCAGAAGAAGCTTTCCAAGCTAAGAAACAAGTAGCTCTCAAGAAAATCGAACGCGATTTTGCGGATGAAACTATTCGTGGGAACTTTGAGAAATTTGCTAAAGATGCTCGTAAGTTAGCTGCTGAATTTAGTCCAGAAGAATTGGCTATGTATATCTTGAGCCTGACAGTCCAAAATCCAGACAGCCTGCCTGAAGTGGAGATTGCGCGTGAAAAACCACTGCCATTTAAACCATCAGGTAATGGATTCGGTGGCAAAGGCAAGGGAGGTCGAGGAGGCCGTCGTGGAGATGACCGTCGAGATCGTGATCGCCGTGGCAATGGTCGCCGTGATGACTTCAAGAAAGGCAGTCGTGGAAACGATCGTTTTGATAAAGACAAACGGTACCGTAATAAAGACAATAAAAAACCTCGCAACACTTCAAGCGAAAAGAAGACCGGCTTTGTTATTCGTAACAAAGGAGACAAATAGAAAAAAGCGATTCACAGTGTGAATCGCTTTTATATATAAGGAGACCGATAGTAAAAGAAGATGGTGATAGTAAAGGATAGGTGAAACGGAAAGGGATTTATCATGTCATCTTCTTATAATGTTATATTATCAAAAATAAAATAGGATGTCAATAAAAAAATCGCTTTTTTATAAAATATTTTTGCTGTTCAAAATTGCAATTAAATAAGCAATTTTCAGATAATTATTGAAATAAAGACTTTTCTATGTTATAATGGAAGCGATTATATGCGAGGTAAAAAATGGCACATTTATTAGAAAAAACAAGAAAAATCACGTCTATTCTAAAGCGCTCTGAGGAGCAACTCCAAGATGAACTTCCTTACAATGCGATCACACGCCAGTTAGCTGATATTATTGACTGTAACGCTTGTATTGTGAATAACAAGGGACGTCTCTTGGGTTACTTTATGCGTTATAAGACCAATAATGACCGTGTAGAACAATTCTTCCAAACCAAAACCTTCCCTGAGGTCTATGTACAAGGGGCAAACATGATTTATGATACGGAAGCCAATCTTCCTGTTGAACATGATTTGACCATTTTCCCTGTAGAGAGTCGTGCGGACTTTCCAGATGGGTTGACAACGATTGCTCCGATTCATGTATCAGGGATTCGCCTAGGTTCGTTGATTATTTGGCGCAATGATAAGAAGTTTGAAGATGAAGATTTGATTCTTGTCGAGATTGCGAGCACGGTTGTGGGAATTCAACTATTGAACTTCCAACGCGAAGAAGATGAGAAAAATATTCGCCGTCGTACGGCTGTTACCATGGCGGTCAACACCCTTTCTTATTCAGAACTGCGTGCCGTATCAGCTATTTTAGCTGAATTGGATGGAAATGAAGGGCAGCTGACTGCATCAGTTATTGCAGATCGTATTGGCATTACGCGCTCAGTGATTGTCAATGCGCTTCGTAAATTGGAGTCGGCGGGAATTATTGAGAGTCGTTCTTTAGGAATGAAGGGGACTTATCTCAAAGTTCTAATTGGTGATATTTTTGAGGAAGTGAAAAAGAGGGACTACTAATGGCAAAGGCTTTAATCTCGATTGACTATACAGAGGATTTCGTAGCGGACCATGGAAAGCTAACTGCTGGAGTGCCAGCTCAAGCTATATCAGAGGCAATCAATCAAGTAACCAGACTGGCTTTTGATCGAGGAGATTATGTCTTTTTTACCATTGATGCTCATGAAGAGAAGGATACATTCCACCCAGAAAGCAAGCTCTTTCCACCGCACAACATCATCGGAACTAGTGGGCGTAACCTTTATGGCCCCCTAGCTGATTTTTATGCTGAGCATGAGGCGGATAGTCGTGTCTTTTGGATGGATAAGCGTCACTATTCAGCTTTTTCAGGAACGGACTTAGATATCCGTTTGCGGGAACGTCGGGTTGATACTGTTATCTTAACTGGAGTCCTGACTGACATTTGCGTCCTTCATACGGCTATTGATGCTTATAATTTAGGTTATCAAATTGAGATTGTTAAGCCTGCAGTTGCCTCTATTTGGCCAGAAAATCATCAGTTTGCTCTTGGGCATTTTAAGAACACATTGGGAGCAAAATTACTGGATGAAAACCTTGCTGAAATTGAACTATAAGCCTGTTGGAAAAATGAAAAAAATCTGAAAAAAGTGTTGACAAAGATTTTGAAAGTTGATATACTAGTAAAGTAATCGACGCGGGGATGGCGGAATTGGCAGACGCGCAGGACTAAGGATCCTGTGACCGCTTTAGGTCGTGAGGGTTCAAGTCCCTCTCTCCGCATAGGGTAAGAGTTAGCTTTGGCTAGCTCTTTTTTTGTTTTTACAAAGAAAACTAGAGGCTACGTTTCCTATATCGAAAAATATTGGCATCAAGAACAGCCATTGTATCAGAACATTTAAACTGAGTTTTCCATTTCATTCTATCAAGAATATCCTCAAACATAAGTCAGAAAATGAAGAACTTAGGAAATGGAGAAATACTAATCAGAAAGATGTGACTATCATTTTTAAAATGAAGTAGATTTTTGATTGGTACTATTCCTCATTATATAAGAAGGAAAGTTAGCGTTTGCTAGCTTTTTTGTTTTTTTCAAAAAGATAAATCAAAAAATTTTTTCGATTTCATAAACATTTCATATTTGGATTTTATAATAGTCTTACAAATATGGAGGTGACAAATGAATCCAATCCAAAGAGCTTGGGCTTATGTCAGCAGAAAACGACTGAGAAGTTTTATTTTATTTCTGATTTTATTTGTCCTTTTAGCAGGAATTTCAGCCTGTTTGACTCTGATGAAGTCCAACAAAACAGTAGAAAGCAATCTTTACAAATCACTCAATACTTCATTTTCTATCAAAAAGATAGAAAATGGACAGACCTTCAAGTTGTCGGACCTAGCATCTGTGAGCAAGATTAAGGGACTGGAAAATGTCTCTCCTGAACTTGAGACGGTCGCAAAACTGAAAGACAAGGAAGCGGTGAGTGGTGAGCAGAGCGTAGAACGTGATGATTTGTCAGCTGCAGACAAGAACTTGGTTAGCTTAACGGCTCTTGAAGATTCATCCAAGGATGTCACTTTTACCAGTTCGGCTTTCAATATAAAAGAAGGGCGACACCTTCAAAAAGGGGATTCCAAGAAAATCCTTATCCACGAAGAGTTGGCCAAGAAGAACGGTCTTTCGCTTCACGACAAGATTCGCTTGGATGCTGGTCAATCCGAAGCTGGAAAAGGGCAAACAGTAGAGTTTGAAATTGTCGGCATCTTTTCTGGTAAAAAACAAGAAAAGTTCACAGGCTTGTCTTCCGATTTCAGTGAAAACCAGGTCTTTACAGACTATGAAAGCAGCCAAACGCTTCTGGGAAATAGTGAACCGCAAGTCAGTGCAGCGCGCTTCTATGTAGAAAATCCTAAGGAAATGGAAGGACTCATGAAGCAGGTAGAAAACTTGGCTTTAGAAAGTCAAGGCTACCAAGTTGAGAAGGAAAACAAGGCCTTTGAACAAATCAAAGACTCAGTGGCAACCTTCCAAACCTTCCTGACCATCTTTCTTTATGGGATGTTGATAGCTGGAGCAGGAGCCTTAATTTTGGTATTGTCTCTCTGGTTGAGAGAAAGGGTCTACGAAGTGGGGATTCTTCTGGCACTTGGAAAAGGCAAGAGTTCGATCTTCCTCCAGTTCTGTTTAGAGGTAGTTTTGGTATCACTTGGAGCTTTGCTTCCATCCTTTATCGCTGGAAATGCCATCACATCCTATCTACTCCAAACTGTTCTAGCCAGTGGAGATCAGGCAACCTTACAGGACACGCTGGCCAAAGCAAGTGGTCTATCAACCAGCCTCCTATCCTTTGCAGAATCCTATGTCTTTCTGCTCCTGATTGGTTGCTTGTCTGTAGCCCTTTGTTTCGTATTTCTATTTAGAAAATCGCCGAAAGAAATTTTATCATCTATTAGTTAAGAAGGAGAAATCATGACTTTATTACAATTGCAAGATGTTACCTACCGTTATAAGAACACTGCTGAAGCAGTTTTATATCAGATCAAGTATAATTTTGAACCCGGAAAATTTTATAGTATCATTGGTGAGTCAGGAGCAGGAAAATCCACTCTCTTGTCCCTACTGGCTGGTCTAGATAGTCCTGTTGAAGGTTCTATCCTTTTCCAAGGAGAGGACATTCGGAACAAGGGGTATTCATACCATCGCATGCACCATATTTCCCTGGTCTTTCAAAATTATAACTTGATAGATTATCTTTCTCCGCTGGAAAATATCCGCTTGGTCAACAAAAAAGCAAGCAAGGATACACTTCTTGAGCTTGGTTTGGATGAAAGTCAGATCAAGCGGAACGTTCTCCAGTTATCAGGTGGTCAACAGCAACGTGTAGCCATCGCTCGCAGTTTAGTCTCAGAAGCTCCAGTTATTCTAGCTGATGAGCCAACAGGAAATCTGGACCCTAAAACTGCTGGAGATATTATCGAACTGCTCAAATCACTTGCCCAGAAAACAGGTAAATGTGTGATCGTCGTCACCCACAGTAAAGAAGTGGCACAAGCGTCAGATATTACACTTGAATTGAAGGACAAGAAACTGACTGAAACTCGCAACACTACAAAATAAGATGAGCTTGTTTTGATAGAATTATGAAATCAAATCTAGAAAGGGAACCTATGTTACACAACGCATTTGCCTATGTTACAAGGAAGTTTTTCAAATCGATTGTTATCTTCCTGATTATTCTCCTCATGGCGATCTTGAGTTTGGTCGGCTTGTCGATCAAGGGAGCTACTGCCAAGGCTTCTCAGGAGACCTTTAAAAATATCACCAATAGTTTCTCCATGCAAATCAATCGTCGCGTCAACCAAGGAACGCCACGTGGTTCTGGGAATATCAAGGGTGAGGATATCAAAAAAATCACCGAAAATAAGGCCATCGAGTCTTATGTTAAACGGATCAATGCTATCGGAGATTTGACTGGATATGACCTCATCGAAACACCAGAAACCAAGAAAAATCTCACTGCTGACCGTGCCAAGCGTTTTGGAAGTAGTTTGATGATTACAGGTGTCAATGACTCCTCTAAAGAAGATAAGTTTGTCTCTGGCTCATATAAGCTGGTTGAAGGTGAGCACCTAACCAACGACGACAAAGACAAGATCCTCATGCACAAGGACTTGGCAGCCAAACACGGTTGGAAAGTCGGAGATAAGGTCAAATTAGACTCCAATGTTTACGACGCAGACAATGAAAAAGGAGCCAAGGAAACAGTTGAAGTGACTATCAAGGGGCTCTTTGATGGTCACAATAAGTCAGCAGTAACCTACTCACAAGAACTCTATGAAAATACAGCTATCACAGACATTCACACTGCTGCAAAACTTTATGGATACACAGAAGACACAGCTATTTATGGGGACGCAACCTTCTTTGTAACAGCAGACAAGAACTTGGATGACGTCATGAAAGAGTTGAATGGTATCAGCGGTATCAACTGGAAGAGCTACACACTTGTGAAGAGCTCCTCTAACTACCCAGCTCTAGAGCAATCCATCTCTGGTATGTACAAGATGGCCAACCTCCTCTTCTGGGGTAGCTTGAGCTTCTCAGTTCTTCTCCTTGCACTCTTGCTCAGTCTTTGGATCAATGCCCGTCGCAAGGAAGTGGGAATTCTCCTCTCTATCGGTCTCAAGCAGGCAAGTATCTTGGGGCAATTCATCACCGAATCTATTTTGATTGCCATCCCTGCTCTTGTTTCTGCTTACTTCCTAGCCAACTACACAGCTCGTGCCATCGGAAATACTGTTCTTGCCAATGTCACTTCAGGTGTTGCCAAGCAAGCCAGCAAGGCTGCTCAAGCCTCTAACCTTGGTGGTGGTGCAGAAGTAGACGGCTTTAGCAAGACCTTGTCGAGCTTAGATATTTCTATTCAGACATCAGACTTCATCATCGTCTTTGTCCTTGCTTTGGTTCTAGTGGTTCTCGTTATGGCGCTTGCTTCAAGCAATCTCCTCAGAAAACAACCAAAAGAGCTCTTGCTCGATAGCGAATAAAAAACTTGCTACCTATTCTCCCCTAAATGGGGTATAATATAGGTAGCATTTTTATCTGTTTTGTCTTGATAAGGACTCTTCTTATCAGGATGAAACAGAGAAGATTTACAAGAAATTTAAAGGATGTGAACCGTTTTTTCTATGAAAATTTTAATTGTAGAAGATGAAGAGATGATCCGTGAGGGGATCAGTGACTATTTGACCGATTGTGGTTATGAAACCATTGAGGCAGCAGACGGTCAGGAAGCTCTAGAAAAATTTTCCAGCTATGAGGTGGCCCTGGTTTTACTGGATATCCAGATGCCCAAGCTTAATGGCCTAGAAGTTCTAGCTGAGATTCGTAAAACCAGTCAGGTTCCGATCTTGATGCTGACTGCCTTTCAGGATGAGGAATACAAGATGAGTGCTTTTGCCTCTCTGGCAGACGGTTATCTGGAAAAGCCCTTCTCCCTCTCCCTTCTAAAAGTGAGGGTAGATGCGATTTTCAAGCGCTACTACGATACAGGAAGAGTCTTCTCCTATAAGAATACCAAGGTAGACTTTGAAAGCTATAGCGCAAGCCTCGCAGGTCAAGAAGTGGCCATTAATGCCAAAGAGTTGGAAATTCTGGACTATCTGGTGAAAAATGAGGGACGGGCCTTGACTCGTTCTCAGATTATCGATGCTGTCTGGAAGGCGACAGATGAGGTCCCCTTTGACCGTGTTATTGATGTCTATATCAAGGAACTGCGGAAAAAGCTAGACTTGGATTGTATCCTCACTGTGCGCAATGTTGGTTATAAATTGGAGAGAAAATGAAACGAACAGGTTTATTTACAAAGATTTTTATCTATACCTTCTCGATTTTTAGTGTTCTGGTTATTTGTCTTCATTTAGCCATTTATTTTCTCTTTCCCTCTACTTATCTAAGCCATCGTCAGGAAACCATTGGCCAGAAAGCGACAGCCATTGCCCAGTCCCTGGATGGAAAAGATAGGCAGAATATTGAGCAAGTCTTAGACTTGTATTCCCAGACCAGTGATATCAAAGGAGCTGTCAAGGGAGAAATGACCGAGGACAAGTTAGAAGTCAAGGACAATCTTCCTCTGGATACGGACCGTCAAACTACTTCCCTTTTTATTGAGGAGCGTGAGGTGAAAACGCAAGATGGCAGCACTATGACTCTCCAATTTCTAGCTTCAATGGACTTGCAAAAAGAAGCAGAGCAGATTAGTCTCCAGTTTCTTCCCTATACCTTGCTGGCATCCTTTCTGATTTCTCTTTTGGTGGCCTACATCTACGCTCGGACCATTGTTGCCCCGATTTTGGAAATCAAGCGGGTGACCCGTAGGATGATGGATTTGGATGCCCAAGTGCGATTGCGTGTAGATTCTAAGGACGAGATTGGTGATCTCAAGGAACAAATCAATAGCCTTTACCAGCATCTCTTGACTGTCATTGCGGACTTGCATGACAAGAATGAAGCTATTCTCCAGCTGGAGAAGATGAAGGTTGAGTTCCTGCGAGGAGCTTCTCATGAATTGAAAACACCACTGGCTAGCTTGAAAATCCTAATCGAAAATATGAAAGAAAATGTCGGCCGTTATAAGGATAGAGACCATTATCTTGGAGTTGCCTTGGGGATTGTGGATGACCTCAGCCACCACGTTCTCCAGATACTGTCTCTTTCTTCTGTTCAGGAATTGCGAGACGAGAAAGAAGAGGTCGACCTTCTTCAGATGACGCAAAGTCTGGTTAATGATTATGCTTTGCTCGCCAAGGAGAGAGAACTTCAGGTAGACATTAGCCTAACCCGTCAGCAAGCTTACATAAACCCATCTGTCATGAAATTGATCCTATCTAATCTCATCAGCAATGCCATCAAGCACTCCACTCCAGGTGGCCTGGTCCGCATCGGGGAGAGAGAAGGAGAACTCTTTATTGAGAATAGCTGTAGTTCTGAAGAACAAGAAAAATTGGCCCAGTCTTTTTCTGAAAATGCTAGTCGCAAGGCCAAGGGTTCAGGAATGGGGCTCTTTGTGGTCAAAAGTTTATTAGAACACGAGAAATTACCTTATCATTTTGAGATGCAAGATTATCGTTTGACCTTCTTCATGTCTTATCCTAAAGTCGATCAAGACTAAGGGAAAGAAAGGGTTTACATTGATTGAGTTGGAAGAAATTCAATCTAAAGTATGGGAAAAACTAGCTTTTTTTATCAAAAAGTGATAAAATGAACAATGTAAATGGGATGTCCCAAAAAATATATAGGAGGCCTGACAAATGGCAATCGTTTCAGCAGAAAAATTTGTCCAAGCAGCTCGTGACAACGGTTATGCAGTTGGTGGATTTAACACAAACAACCTTGAGTGGACTCAAGCTATCTTGCGTGCAGCAGAAGCTAAAAAAGCTCCAGTTTTGATCCAAACTTCAATGGGTGCTGCTAAATACATGGGTGGTTACAAAGTTGCTCGCAACTTGATCGCTAACCTTGTAGAATCAATGGGTATCACTGTACCAGTAGCTATCCATCTTGACCACGGTCACTACGAAGATGCACTTGAGTGTATTCAAGTTGGTTATACTTCAGTTATGTTTGACGGTTCACACCTTCCAGTTGAAGAAAACCTTGAAAAAGCTCGTAAAGTTGTAGAATTTGCTCATGCAAACGGTGTATCAGTAGAAGCTGAAGTTGGTACTATCGGTGGTGAAGAAGACGGAATCATCGGTGATGGTGAATTGGCTCCAATCGAAGATGCTAAAGCAATGGTTGCAACAGGAATTGACTTCTTGGCAGCTGGTATCGGTAACATCCACGGTCCTTACCCAGAAAACTGGAAAGGTCTTCACCTTGATCACTTGCAAAAATTGACTGAAGCTGTACCAGGTTTCCCAATCGTATTGCACGGTGGTTCAGGTATTCCTGATGACCAAATCCAAGCAGCTATCAAACTTGGTGTTGCTAAAGTTAACGTTAACACTGAATGCCAAATCGCATTCGCTAACGCAACTCGTAAATTTGCTCGTGACTACGAAGCAAACGAAGCAGAATACGACAAGAAGAAACTCTTCGACCCACGTAAATTCTTGGCTGATGGTGTAAAAGCTATCCAAGCATCAGTTGAAGAACGTATCGACGTATTCGGTTCAGAAGGTAAAGCTTAATCTAGCTGAACAATACAGATAAAACCTGCCTGTGAAGGTGGGTTTTTTGTGTTTTCTTTTATAGAGCCAGTATACTTAAGACAACTATATCCAAAGTTGCTAAAAGAATGTAATTTTTGTACAATAATGCTATGAAAACACTGAAAAAATGGTTTCTTGCCTTCCTTAGTCTTATTTTTATGTTTTTAGGGGCAACATTTATCTTTCACTGTATTAGTCTAGAGAAGGAGCAAGCCTCTCTGAATCCTATGGGGCAAACTGTTCTTGTTAATGGTCATCAAATGAATATTTACGTTGAGGGGAATGGTCCAGAGACCATAGTATTTCTTTCAGGTGCCGGTATTGCTTCACCTATATTAGACTTTAAGAATCTAACAGATTCTCTATCAAAAAAATATAAAATTGTCGTAGTCGAGAGAGCTGGCTATGGTTATAGTGAGGATAGTAATCAATCTAGAGATGTGATGGAGGTTTTGTCAGAAACTCGTCAAGCCTTGTCACAGGCTAATCTTTCAGGTCCATTTATCATTCTATCTCATTCCATGGCTAGTCTAGAGAGTTTGGCTTGGCAGGAGAAGTATCCTGATGAAGTGAAAACTCTGATTGGTCTGGATTGGGCACTGCCGTCAAGTTATGAGGATTTAAAGGACAGTCAGGCCTTTCTTGCCGTGGCCTATTGGACTAGCAAGATTGGTCTATTACGTTATTTCCCTGAGTCCTTTTATACAAAAAATCCAACTCTGACCGAAAGTGAACGAAAACAATATAAACTTCTAGCTTATAAGCAGTTGATGTCACAAGCCATGCTTCATGAATCCCAAACGGTAAAGGAAAATGCCAAGAAAGTTCCCTCAAACATTAATCCGAAAATTCCTACCTTACTACTGGTTTCTAACGGTCAAGATACAAGCTTTAGTCAATCTGAGTGGCAGCGTTATGCAGAGAAATTTGCTAGTGACCAGTCTAATGTGAAAGTCATCTATATGGATGTACCACACGACCTTTACCATTATCAAAGTCATGAGGTTGTTTCTCGCATTGAAGATTTTTTAAAGAGTAATTGAGGGGTTAGAAACCATTTTAGACTGATGACAATAATTAAATACTGAAGGTTTAACAGTAGTATCGTTAATTTTTCGATTAAAAAAATTCTTTTTCTTAACCACCAGCCTGCCCATTGGGCAGGTTTTTTTGTGTTTTAAGAAAACAATCAAACCAGAATTTTTGATTAAAAGTATTATTTTTAAGAGAAAAATTTTCAATTTTATAAACTTTAGGCAAACGCTTGCATTCTGATTTTTATTGGACTATAATAGGTTGGTATAAAGCCTTCTGTAATAATATTGAGAAGGTGCAGAAAGTAAGGATTTAGAATATTTGTAGTCAACAATACAATATTGCTATTCCTTGCGCTAGGGAGAGATTTATGGCAATGATAGAAGTGGAACATCTTCAGAAAAATTTTGTGAAGACAGTTAAGGAACCTGGTTTGAAGGGAGCTTTACGCTCCTTTATTCATCCTGAAAAGCAGACCTTTGAAGCGGTCAAGGATTTGACTTTTGAAGTTCCAAAGGGGCAGATTTTAGGATTTATCGGGGCAAATGGTGCTGGGAAGTCGACAACCATCAAAATGTTGACAGGGATTTTGAAACCGACATCTGGTTTTTGCCGAATTAACGGCAAGATTCCGCAGGACAATCGCCAAGATTATGTCAAGGATATCGGGGTTGTCTTTGGACAACGTACCCAGCTATGGTGGGATTTGGCTCTGCAAGAGACCTACACGGTCTTAAAAGAGATTTACGATGTGCCAGACTCACTCTTTCATAAGCGCATGGATTTTTTGAATGAAATCTTGGACTTGAAGGACTTTATCAAGGACCCAGTGCGGACTCTTTCACTGGGACAACGGATGCGGGCGGACATTGCAGCTTCCTTGCTTCACAATCCCAAGGTTCTCTTTTTAGATGAGCCGACCATTGGTCTGGATGTTTCGGTCAAGGATAACATTCGCCGGGCTATCACTCAGATCAATCAAGAGGAAGAAACAACCATTCTCTTGACTACTCACGACCTGAGTGACATTGAGCAACTTTGTGATCGGATTTTTATGATTGATAAGGGGCAGGAGATTTTTGATGGAACGGTTAGCCAGCTCAAGGAAACCTTTGGCAAGATGAAGACTCTTTCTTTTGAACTGGTACCAGGTCAAAGTCATCTCGTTTCTCACTATGAAGGCTTTTCGGATATGACCATTGATAGACAAGGAAACAGTCTGACTATTGAATTCGATAGTTCCCGCTACCAGTCGGCTGATATTATAAAGCAAACCCTGTCTGATTTTGAAATTCGCGATTTGAAGATGCTGGATACGGATATTGAGGATATTATCCGTCGCTTCTACCGAAAGGAGCTCTAAGATGGTCAAATTGTGGAGACGTTATAAACCCTTTATCAATGCAGGGATTCAGGAGTTGATAACTTATCGAGTTAACTTTCTTCTTTATCGGATCGGCGATGTCATGGGTGCTTTTGTGGCCTTTTATCTCTGGAAGGCTGTCTTTGATTCCTCGCAAGAGTCTTTGATTCAAGGCTTCAGCATGGCGGATATCACCCTCTACATCATCATGAGTTTTGTGACCAATCTTTTGACCAGGTCTGATAGCTCCTTTATGATTGGGGAGGAGGTCAAGGATGGTTCCATTATCATGCGCTTGTTGCGACCAGTGCATTTTGCGACCTCTTATCTCTTCACCGAGCTTGGTTCCAAGTGGTTGATTTTTGTCAGTGTCGGACTTCCTTTCTTGAGTGTTATTGTCTTGATGAAAATCCTTTCTGGGCAAGGGATTGTAGAAGTGCTGGGCCTAACTGTCCTTTATCTCTTTAGCTTAACACTGGCCTACCTGATTAACTTTTTCTTTAATATCTGCTTTGGATTTTCAGCCTTTGTGTTTAAAAATCTATGGGGTTCCAATTTACTTAAGACATCCATAGTGGCCTTTATGTCTGGAAGTCTGATTCCCTTGGCTTTCTTTCCAAAGATTGTTTCAGATATCCTGTCCTTCTTGCCTTTTTCATCCTTGATTTATACTCCGGTCATGATTATTGTTGGGAAATACGATGCCAGTCAGATTCTTCAGGCACTTTTGCTACAGTTCTTCTGGCTCTTAGTGATGGTGGGCTTGTCTCAGTTGATTTGGAAACGAGTCCAGTCCTTCATCACCATTCAAGGAGGTTAGTATGAAAAAATATCAACGCATGCACCTGATTTTTATCAGACAATACATCAAGCAAATCATGGAATACAAGGTCGATTTTGTGGTGGGAGTGTTAGGAGTTTTTCTGACTCAAGGCCTGAACCTCTTGTTTCTCAATGTGCTCTTTCAACACATTCCTTCCTTAGAAGGCTGGACTTTTCAAGAAATCGCCTTTATCTATGGATTTTCCTTAATTCCCAAGGGACTAGATCATCTCTTTTTTGACAATCTCTGGGCTCTGGGGCAACGTTTGGTGCGAAAAGGTGAGTTTGATAAGTATCTGACGCGTCCTATCAATCCTCTTTTTCACATCTTGGTTGAGACCTTTCAGATTGATGCCTTGGGCGAACTATTGGTCGGTGGTATTTTGTTAGCGACAACAGTGTCTAGCATTGGTTGGACTCTTACAAAATTCCTGATTTTTCTAGTCTGTATTCCCTTTGCGACCTTGATCTATACTTCCTTGAAAATCGCGACTGCCAGTATCGCTTTTTGGACCAAGCAGTCAGGTGCCATGATTTACATTTTTTATATGTTTAATGACTTTGCCAAGTACCCAATTTCCATTTACAATTCTCTTCTTCGTTGGTTAATTAGCTTTATCGTACCTTTCGCCTTTACGGCCTACTATCCTGCCAGCTATTTCTTGCAGGATAAAGACGGGCTCTTTAACATTGGTGGGTTGATTCTGATTTCCCTTGTTTTCTTTGTTATTTCTTTAAAACTCTGGGACAGGGGCTTGGACGCTTACGAAAGTGCGGGTTCTTAAGATATAAAATAGGATGAGAGTTAAAAATTAAATATGTTACAAACAACCGTTGAAAATTATTGCGGTTGTTTTTGCATGTTTATTAAGGCATGAATTCTATCCATACCCCTTTTTGCGATTTTGGTAATTATTCCAGTTGATTGATAATATTTTTGATGGTAGGAATGAGTTTATATTGTACCCAGTTAACTACGAAAGTTTTGGGTTTATATTTTTAAGGTACATTAAAAAAAAAATTAATGCGTGTTAATTTTTCTTGACTTAAATTTTTTTAATTGATATACTATTTTTCAGAGAGCTAACAATTATATATAAATGTACTACTCTATCCCACTAGATAATACGTCATAAAACTTTTTATAACAAAGGCTAGCAAAGTTAAAGTTTTCTATCTATTGGGTTTAAAATAAAAAATGAAGGAATTATAATGAAAAAAAGTACGGTATTGTCATTAACTACTGCTGCAGTTATTTTAGCAGCATATGCCCCAAATGAGGTAATTTTAGCAGATGCACCTAGTTCTGAAGATGCTTTAAGAATTTCTGATAAAGAAAAAGTAGTAGCAGATGCACCTAGTTCTGAAGATGCTTTAAGAATTTCTGATAAAGAAAAAGTAGTAGCAGATAAAGAAACAGAAAACAATGAACAATCTGAAGAACTTCATAATGTTAAAGAAACTTCAAAGGATACTGAGGAGAAGAAGACAACAGTTATTGAGGAAAAAGAGGTTGTTAGTAGAAAGTCTGAGATAGACAAAAAAACTAGTAACGAAGGAGCAAGTATCAAAGAAGACTCCAAGCAACCCAAAGGAGATAATGCAGACTCGTCTGTAAGTAAGGACACGGAAAGTCCCAAAAAAGAAGATAAACTTGTCTATATTGCTGAATTTAAAGATAAAGAATCTGGAGAAAAAATAATTAAGGAACTATCAAAACTGAAGGACACAAAAGTTTTATATACCTATAATACGATTTTTAATGGCACCGCAATTGAAACAACTCCAGATAATTTGGACAAAATTAAACAAATAGAAGGTGTTTCATCGGTTGAACGATCACAAAAAGTTCAACCAATGATGAATCATGCCAGAAAGGAAATTGGAGTTGAGGAAGCTATTGATTACCTAAAGTCTATTAATGCTCCATTTGGAAAAAATTTTGATGGTAGAGGTATGGTCATTTCAAATATCGATACTGGAACAGATTATAGGCATAAGGCTATGAGGATCGATGATGATGCCAAAGACTCAATGAAATTTAAAAAAGAAGACTTAAAAGGCACTGATAAAAATTATTGGTTGAGTGATAAAATCCCTCATGCGTTCAATTATTATAATGGTGGTAAAATCACTGTAGAAAAATATGATGATGGTAGGGATTATTTTGACCCACATGGGATGCATATTGCAGGGATTCTTGCTGGAAATGATACTGAAAAAGATATCAAGAACTTTAATGGCATAGATGGAATTGCGCCTAATGCACAAATTTTCTCTTATAAAATGTACTCTGACGCAGGATCTGGGTTTGCGGGTGATGAAACAATGTTTCATGCTATTGAAGATTCGATCAAACACAATGTCGATGTTGTTTCGGTATCATCTGGCTTTACGGGAACAGGTCTTGTAGGCGAAAAATATTGGGAGGCTATTAGAGCATTAAGAAAAGCAGGAATCCCAATGGTTGTTGCTACAGGTAATTTTGCGACTTCTGCTTCAAGTTCTTCTTGGGATTTAGTAGCAAATAATAATCTGAAAATGACAGATACTGGAAATGTAACACGAACTGCCGCACATGAAGATGCGATAGCGGTCGCTTCTGCTAAGAATCAAACCATTGAGTTTGATAAGGTTAACATTGGAGGACAAAGTTTTAAATACAGAAATATAGGAGCTTTTTTCGATAAAAATAAAATCCTAACAAATGAGGATGGGTCAAAAACTCCAAATAAATTAAAATTTGTATATATAGGCAAAGGTCAAGACCAAGATTTGATAGGATTGGATCTTAAGGGCAAAATTGCAGTAATGGATAGAATTTATACCAAGGATTTAAAAGATGCTTTTAAAAGAGCTATGGATAAAGGCGCACGTGCCATTATGGTTGTAAATACTGTAAATTACTACAATAGAGATAATTGGACAGACCTTCCAGCTATGGGATATGAAGCGGATGAAGGGACTAAAAGTCAAGTATTTTCAATTTCAGGAGATGATGGTGTAAAATTATGGAACATGATTAACCCTGATAAAAAAACTGAAGTCAAAAGAAATAATAAGGAAGATTTCAAAGATAACTTAGAACAATACTATCCAATTGATATGGAAAGCTATAATTCTAATAAACCGAATGTAGGTGATGAAAAAGAAATTGACTTTAAATTTGCAGCTGACACAGACAAAGAACTTTATAAAGAAGATATTATAGTCCCAGCAGGGTCTACATCTTGGGGGCCAAGAACAGACTTGCTTTTAAAACCGGATGTTTCAGCACCTGGTAAAAATATTAAATCCACTCTAAATGTTATCAATGGTAAATCCACTTATGGTTATATGTCAGGAACTAGTATGGCAACTCCAATCGTAGCAGCTTCTACTGTTTTGATTCGACCAAAATTAAAGGAATTGCTTGAAAGACCTGTCTTGAAAAATCTTAAGGGAGATGACAAAATAGACCTTACAAGTCTTACAAAAATAGCTCTACAAAATACTGCAAGACCTATGATGGATGCAACCTCTTGGAAAGAAAAGAGTCAATACTTTGCATCACCTAGACAGCAGGGAGCGGGGCTAATTAATGTTGCCAACGCTTTGAGAAATGAAGTTGTAGCAACTTTCAAAAATACAGATTCTAAAGGTTTGGTAAATTCATATGGTTCCATTTCTCTTAAAGAAATAAAAGGTGATAAAAAATACTTTACAATTAAGCTTCACAATACCTCAAACAGACCTTTAACCTTTAAAGTTTCTGCATCAACTGTAACTACAGATGCTCTAACTGATAGGCTAAAACTCGATGAAACATATAAAGATGAAAAATCTCCGGACGGGAAGCAAATTGTTCCAGAAATTCACCCAGAAAAAGTCAAAGGAGCAAATATCACATTTGAGCATGATACTTTCACTATAGGTCCAAATTCCAGCTTTGATTTAAATGCGGTTATAAATGTTGGAGAAGCTAAAAATAAAAATAAATTTGTAGAATCATTTATTCATTTTGAGTCAGTGGAAGAAATGGAAGCTCTAAACTCCAATGGTAAGAAAAGAAACTTCCAACCTTCTTTATCGATGCCTCTAATGGGATTTGCTGGGAATTGGAACAAGGAACCAATCCTTGATAAATGGGCCTGGGAAGAAGGATCAAAATCAAAAACAATGGAAGGTTATGATGATGATGGTAAACCGAAAATTCCAGGAACCTTAAATAAGGGGATTGGTGGAGAACATGGCATAGATAAATTTAATCCAGCAGGAGTTATCCAAAATAGAAAAGATAAAAATACAACATCCCTAGATCAAAATCCAGAACTATTTGCTTTCAATAACGAAGGAATCAACGCACCCTCATCAAGTGGTTCAAATATTGCTAAAATTTATCCTTTAGATTCAAATGGAAATCCTCAAGATGCTCAACTTGAGAGAGGATTAACGCCTTCTCCACTTGTATTAAGAAGTGCAGAAGAAGGGGTGATTTCAATAGTAAATACAAATAAAGAAGGAGAAAATCAAATAGACTTAAAAGTCATTTCGAGAGAACACTTTATTAAAGGAATTTTAAACTCTAAAAGAAATGATGCAAAGGGTATTAAATCATCTAAACTAAAAGTTTGGGGTGACTTGAAATGGGATGGACTCATTTATAACCCTAGAGGTAGAGAAGAGAATGCCCCAGAAAGTAATGACAAAAAAGATCCTGCTACTAAGATACGAGGACAATTTGAACCGATTGCGGAAGGCCAATATTTCTATAAATTTAAATATAGATTAACCAAGGATTACCCATGGCAGGTTTCCTATATTCCTGTAAAAATTGATAACACACCTCCAAAGATTGTTTCAATTGATTTTTCAAACCCTGAAAAAATTAAGTTAATTACAAAGGATACTTATCACAAGGTCAAAGAGCAATACAAGAATGAAACGTTATTTGCTAGAGATCAAAAGGAACATCCTGAAAAATTTGACGAAATTGCCAACGAAGTTTGGTATGCTGGGGCCGCTCTTGTTAATGAAGATGGAGAGGTTGAGAAAAATCTTGAAGTCACTTATGCAGGTGAGGGTCAAGGAAGAAATAGGAAACTTGACAAAGACGGAAATACCATTTATGAAATTAAAGGTGCAGGAGATTTAAGAGGTAAAATCATTGAAGTGATTGCATTAGACGGTTCTAGCAATTTCACAAAGATTCATAGAATTAAATTTGCTGATCATGCTGATGAAAAGGGAATGATTTCCTATTATCTAGTAGATCCTGATCAAGATTCATCTAAATACCAAAAGCTTGGCGAGATTTCCGAATCTAAATTTAAAAATTTAGGAAATGGAAAAGAGGATAGTCTTAAAAAAGATACAACTGAAGTAGAACATCATCAAGAAAATGAAGAGGCTACCGAAGAAAAATCTAGCTTGACTATTCATAAAACAATTTCAACAATTAGAGACTTTGAAAGCAAAGATTTAAAGAAACTCATTAAAAAGAAATTTAGAGAAGTTGATGACTTTACAAGTGAAACTGGTAAGAGAATAGAGGGATACGATTATAAATACGATGATAAGGGAAATATCATTGCATATGACGATGGTAGTGCCTTAGAATATGAAACTGAAAAACTTGATGAAATCAAATCAAAAATTTATGGCATTCTAAACCCATCTAAAGATGGACACTTTGAAATTCTTGGAAAGATCAGCAATGTTTCTAAAAATGCCAAGGTATACTATGGAAATAACTATAAATCGATAGAAATCAAAACGACCAAGTATGATTCCCACTCAAAAACGATGACATTTGATTTATACGCTAATATTAATGATATTGTGGATGGATTAGCTTTTGCAGGCGATATGAGGTTTTTTGTCAAAGATGATGATCAGATAAAAGCTGAAACTAAAATTAGAATGCCTGAAAAAAATAAGGAAACTAAAGAAGAATATCCGTATGCATCAAGTTATGGGAATGTAATAGAATTAGGAGAAGGAGATCTTTCAAAAAACAAACCAAATAATTTAACGGACATGGAATCTGGTAAAATCTATGCTGATTCAGAAAAACAACAATATCTGTTAAAGGATAACGTCATTCTAAGAAAAGGCTATGCACTAAAAGTGACTACCTATAATCCTGGAAAAACGGATATGTTAGAAGGGAATGGAGTTTATAGCCAGGAAGATATAGCAAAAATCCAAAAGGCCAATCCTAATCTAAGAGTCTTATCAGAAACAACTATTTATGCTGATAGTAGAAATGTTGAAGATGGAAGAAGTACTCAATCAGTATTAATGTCGGCTTTGGACGGCTTTAACATTGTAAGGTATCAAGTGTTTACATTTAAAATGAATGATAAAGGGGAGGCAATCGATAAAGATGGAAATCTTGTGACAGATTCTTCTAAACTTGTATTATTTGGTAAGGATGGTAAAGAGTACACAGGAGAGGATAAGTCCAATGTAGAAGCTATAAAAGAAGATGGCTCTACGTTATTTATTGATGCAAAACCAGTAAATCTTTCAATGGACAAGAACTACTTTAATCCATCTAAAACTAATAAAATTTATGTACGAAATCCAGAATTTTATTTAAGAGGTAAGATTTCTGATAAGGGTGGTTTTAACTGGGAGTTGAGAGTTAATGAATCGGTTGTAGACAATTATTTAATCTACGGAGATTTACACATTGATAACACTAGAGATTTTAACATTAAGCTTAATGTTAAAGACGGTGACATCATGGACTGGGGGATGAAAGACTATAAAGCAAACGGATTCCCAGATAAGGTAACAGACATGGATGGAAATGTTTATCTTCAAACTGGCTATAGCGATTTGAATGCGAAAGCGGTTGGAGTACATTATCAATTTTTATATGATAATGTCAAACCAGAAGTAAACATTGATCCAAAAGGAAATACTAGTATCGAATATGCTAATGGAAAATCTGTAGTCTTTAACATCAATGATAAAAGAAATAATGGATTCGATGGTGAGATTCAAGAACAACATATTTATGTAAATGGAAAAGAATACAAATCATTTGATGATATTAAACAACTAACAGATAAGACACTAAACATTAAGATTGTTGTAAAAGATTTTGCAAGAAATACAACCGTAAAAGAATTCATTTTAAACAAAGATACGGGAGAGGTGAGTGAACTAAATCCTCATACAGTAACTGTGACCATTCAAAATGGAAAAGAAATGAGTTCAACGATAGTGTCGGAAGAAGATTTTATGTTACCTGTCTATAAGGGTGAATTAGAAAAAGGATACCAATTTGATGGTTGGGAAATTTCTGGTTTCGAAGGGAAAAAAGACGCCGGCTATGTTCTTAATCTATCAAAAGATACCTTTATAAAACCTGTATTCAAGAAAATAGAGGAGAAACAGGAGGAGGAAAATAAACCTACTTTTGATGTATCGAAAAAGAAAGAAAAAACACAATCTAATTCAACTAATGATGTCAACAGTATTGTTTCTGATGAAAATGATAAAAACTTTGAAATTGACAAGAACGTTTATCTAAATGAACAAGGGAACTTAACTAATAAAAATACCAACATCAATAGTAAATCAACTAGTAACAATCCTAATGAGTTGCCAAAAACCGGAACAGCAAGCGGAGCCCAGACACTATTAGCTGCCGGAATCATGTTTATAGTAGGAGCTTTTCTTGGATTGAAGAGAAAAAATAAAGACTAAGACAAAAGCTATAGAAAAAATGGTTTATGTACTGAGATTAGATAGTGAGGTGATGACATAGTTTTGTGAAAATATTGATTTATAAATATATTATTTAGATTTCTATGAAAATGGGAGATTTAAAAGAGATATATGTAAAAGCCTTGTCTTAGGACAGGCTTTTTCTAATGGAGATAAAAATTTCTTGACATCTATTCTCAGAGTGCTATACTAAAAGGGTAATCGCCGATTTAGCTCAGTTGGTAGAGCAACGCACTCGTAACGCGTAGGTCACAGGTTCAAGCCCTGCAATCGGCAGAATCAAGAAGTCCAAACGGGCTTCTTTTTTTGTAAATATAGGAAAGGTGGAACGTTTGAGATAGGTTCTATTTAACGTCTGAAACTCCTGCTTATAAATTAAAACTAAAATTTATATTTTGTGGTATAATGTATTGTAATAAATACTTGTTTTGATACCAATCTAGAGATATTTTTATAGTTATTTATTCTAGAAATTTTTGCTTGGATTTTTTTTAAAAGTCATAAAAGTTCATGGATAGTAACGAATGAAGTATCGTAAGCTTGGCTGAATATCAATCAAAAAGGAGAAAATTATGAATAAGAAAGAACGAGAAAAACAATTTGAAGAGATCAATGGACGTAAGCGGTCTGAATCAAAGTTGACTCCAAATAAAAAAATAAAAATCTATATTGGCATAGCACTCGCTGTTTTAGTCACTCTCATCTTGGTAAGTATTTTCTCATATTTTCTGATCGGTAAGAAAGAATCAAATCAAGTATCGTCTTCAGTTTCAACTAAAGAGACAACAAGTCAAGCGTCTACAAGTCAAGCGTCTACAAGTCAAGGAAAAACGGATGAGACTGATAAGGATAAACAAGAGGAAATTCAAAAACTCAAGAATCAACTGACAGATTTGGATACCAAGATCACTGAAGCAGAAGCACTTGTTAGCAAGCTAAAGAAAGAAACTGCTGTTCCAAAACTAGATATTGAAGCAATCAAGAACAATGATTTGTCTAGTTTAGAAGGCACTTGGCGTAGTCAATCTGGTAATGAATACATTATTAATGATTCTGGAGAAGTACGTGCGACTTGGTTTACAAATGATCAAAAGTACGAATCTGTAGTTGGATTAAAGGTATCAAAAGGTCAAGATAGTCGTAACCCTGAGACAGCGTCTATCAGTGCGTGGGTGAAAGATTCTGTTGCTGGAGGATTTGTAGTAGTTGCTGTTCCAAGTGGGGTTGTTATGCAACCTGGTGATGATGGAAAGATTACGGATAAAAGCAATCATGCTGAAGAAAGACTACTTTCGGGTCAAGATTACGGGTCTATGTTAATGAAACCAGAAGATGTTTATTACCGTGTGAAACCAGATACCAGTAAACTTGAGGAAGAAGAAAAGAATTTAGCTCAACTGCAAGCTGATCGAGAAACAATCAAATCTTCTCTAGAATCTAAGGAAAAGAAAAACTAGTTTAGAATCTAACTTTAGATTATCTTAGTTCAGAACTGCTCTTGTGCTCGACAAAATCAAGAAGCTCAAATGAGCTTCTTTTCTTTTATCACCACTATTCAACCACTTAGACCGAGATATAGACCAGATAGACAAAAGGGCTTGTTCTTGAAAAAATCCTCTGCTATAATGTTTTTTGTAAGGGACGTGAGGGGTCGTGATCAGACAATTCAAGTCAATAAAAAAAAGAAAATGGAGACAAAAAAATGAAAAAATTATTGGGACTTGTATTTTTAGTAGCAGCAGCGCTAGTATTGTATTTCGGATCTGTTGGATGGCCAAGTTTGGATGTTAACCTTTGGTCACTGATTCCAGTTGGATTGTTCCTCTATTTCACACTAGAAAACTTTTTGAAAAAAGACTACAAGTCTAGTCTGATGTGCTTGATCATTGCCTTTATCATTGCAAATGCTATTTTTGATCTCTTGCCAATTTCAAGTGGTTTGGTGATTGGTGCCGGTGTGCTAGCTTGTGTAGGGCTTGGCTACCTCTTTCCTGATAAGGATAAAAAAGAAGATAAATAAAAAAGTCTCGAGATTTCTCGAGACTTTTTTACTGACCAGCGTAATATTTTTGAATCCCTTTTACGATGCCTGCGACCAATTTATCTTGGTAGTGGCTATCTCTGATTTGTTGGTTTTCGGAGAAATTATCCATATAACCAAGCTCTAGGAGAACGGCTGGTTTGGCTGTTTCGCGTAGTACGGCATAGCTGCTTTCCAATAAGCCAGCATCCTTAGCTCCTGTTTCTGCTAGAAGAGAGGAGTGGATGGCAGCGGCGAGGCGTTTGCTTTCACTCATACGATCAGGGTGATTGTGCCAGTATTGATTAATCTTACTTGGATAATCAGGTTCATCGCTATAGGAGTAGGTTTGAATACCGCTCGCTTTTGAGTAGGTATTACCAGTAGCGTTGAAGTGAATACTGATAAAAATATCAGAGTTGGTTTTATTAACCATACGAGAACGTTCGGTAACAAAATCAACGTCAATATCACTATCACGAGAAGTGAGGACCTTGTAGCCTAGTTCTTCTAACTTAGTACGAAGCTTACGGTAAATCTGCATGTTGAGATCTTTTTCAGCTACATTGTAGTAAAAGGCACCTGAATCTCGACCACCATGCCCAGGATCTAGGAAAATGTTATTGCTGTATAGGCCTTTTGTAAATCCTCCTTCAGTTGAAACTTCAGAAATCCATTGGCCGTATTTTTGGAACAAGTGTTCCTTACCGTCTATCTTGTAAGTTCCTGAAACATAATGGCCATTATCATCTAGGTAGTAGCGTGCTTTGTCAGAGTTATCGTAAATCCATTCGCTCTTTGCCATGTAACCACCTGACTTGAGGTAGTATGCTCCAATCCATTCCTGATTTGCATAACGGCCATCCGCTTTTAGATAGAACCAGCTCTTGTAGGCTTTATCAAAGATCCACTCTTTTTCCGCCATGGCTCCACTGGTTTTGAGGTAGTAGCTTCCTTTCCATTTGTCTGCTAGCATCCCACCATTCTGGTCAAATGAGTACCAGGAACCTTGAATCTTTTGCCAGTTTTCTTGGACATATCTCCCTGACCCGTTTGCATAGAACCAAGTATCCTTGATTTTGACCCAGTTGTTTTCTGCCATAGCTCCACTCTGGTTGAAGAGGTAGCCCTTGAAGGTTGTCGCACTCAGCATTCCACCGTCTTTGTCAAAGTAATACCAAGAACCGTTGATTTTCTCCCATTTATCCTGTGAGATTTTTCCAGAAGGAGCGACATAATACCAAATTTGGTCTAATTTAGTCCAGCCCTTTTCTGCTATAGCTCCACCTTTTGTGAGCAAGTAGCCATCAACGGTAGTGTTGCTGAGCATGCTTCCAGTTTGGTCAAAATAGTACCAGGAGCCGTTAATTTTTTTCCAGGTGTTCTGAGCTAGTCGTCCAGAGGAATCAGCATAGTACCATTGATTGTCCAAATGGGTCCAGCTATTTTCTATCATGACTCCATCTTGGTCAAAGGCATAACCTTTGTAGACAGTAGAATGAAGACGATTACCATCTTGATCGAAGTAGTACCATTTGCCTTGGATTTGTTTCCAGTTCAAAGCAGGCTTATCATCTTGGTAAAAGCGCCAGTGATGATTTTCTTGGTACCATCCTTCTTTTTTGGGCTTGTCTTCTTGCACATCTACTTTCGGAAGAACTTCTGATTTAGAGTTTTCCTCAACACTTGATTCTTTCTTTTCTTCTTTGGCAATTGCTTCCTTGACAGCAGATGTGGATTGAGTTGTGTTTTCTTCTCCTAAGACGGATGCGGGTGCTAATCCTGCTATTGACAGAATCAGAGCACTGGTCAGTAGTATCTTTTTCACTTTCTATTTCCTAACTTTTTCTTTTCCCTTTTTCATTTTTCCTATTAATTATCGAATTGAACTTCTTCTAGTAAGTATTCGATAAAGCGTTCGCCCATCTTAGACAGGCTGGTTTTTTCATGCTGGATATAGACCAGCTCAATGGGATCATCTATGTCCAGTGGAATGGAAACGATATTGTCTCCGTTGAGGTTGCTGTTCAAAATCCCTGTTGCAATCGTGTATCCGTCCAAACCAATCAAGAGATTAAAGAGGGTGGCACGGTCGCTGACTACGATAGATTTTTTGTGGTATTCCTGCGAGAGAATCTCTTCGGAGAAGTAGAAGGAGTTGTGCGTTCCTTGGTCATAACTCAGATAAGGGAAGTCTTCCAAATCAGCCAGTTTGACCTTGTCTTTTTTAGCTAGAGGGTTGGTCTTGCTGACAAAGATATGGGGTTGAGCGGTAAAGAGATGGTGGGCTAGCAGGTGGTTATCATCCAGCATTTTCGTTAAAACATCGCGGTTGTAGCTGTTTAAAAAGAGGACACCGACCTCACTACGGAAGTTCTTGACATCGTCAATAATCTCCCAAGTCCGAGTTTCACGAAGGAAAAGTTCGTATTTTTCCATATCACTTTTCTTGAGCAGAGAGACAAAGGCATTAACTACAAAAGCATAGTGCTGAGAGGAAACGCTGAAAAGTTCGCGGTGGGCGACAGGATTTTTATAGCGTTCCTCCAGAAGCTGGGTTTGCTCGACAACTTGACGGGCATAGGAGAGAAACTCCATCCCATCACGAGTCAAGGTAATGCCCTTGGGATTGCGGATAAAGATTTCAATGCCCATTTCATTTTCCAAGTCTCGAACGGCATTAGAGAGACTGGGTTGAGTGATAAAGAGTTGCTTGGCTGCTTCATTCATAGAGCCAGTTTCGACGATTTTGATAATATAGTGTAGTTGTTGAATTCTCATGTTTTTATTGTACCATACTTGCGGAAGAATGGGCAATGAAGACGAAGAAAATAGGGGGAAAGAGCTTGTCCAGTATTGAAAAAAAGTCTAGAATCTGCTAAAATGGAAGCTATGAAAACATTCTATGATGTGCAGCAATTTCTCAAACAGTTTGGCATTATTGTTTACATGGGGAAGCGCTTGTATGATATTGAACTGATGAAGCTCGAACTCTCTCGGATCTATGATGCAGGTCTGATGGACAAGCTAGACTATCTAGAGGCGGAAGCTGTTCTTCGTAGAGAGCACAAGATAGAATTAGACTACATAGAGAAAAATGGAGAGAAGAACTTATGACAATTTGGATTTTGTGGGGAATCGTACTAGCGATGGCAGCATGGATGGGGTATAACTACCTTCGTATTCGTCGTGCGGCTAAGATTGTGGATAATGCAGAATTTGAAGCCTTGATTCGGAAAGGGCAATTGATTGATGTCCGTGAACCAGCAGAATTTCACAGAAAACATATCCTTGGTGCGCGAAATATTCCTTCAAATCAGTTGAAGTCAAGCCTTGCAGCCCTTCGTAAGGATAGACCTGTCCTTCTCTACGAAAACCAACGCGGACAACGAGTGACCAATGCAGCTCTCTATCTGAAAAAACAAGGTTTCTCTGAGATTTATATCCTTTCTTATGGATTGGATTCTTGGATTGGGAAGGTCAAGACTAGCTAACATTCTGTAAAAATCTGTCGAATGATAGATAAAGCTAGCATTTTATGGTATCATTATTTATATTAATTTTAAGGAGATTTTATAATATGAATTCACAACAAAAGAAAAAACCTTCACTTATTTTAGGTATCTTATCTATCGTCCTTGGTTTGCTTTCTCCAATAGTGGGTCTGATTTTGGGGATTATAGGATTGGTCTTGGCTTTTTCATACCAAAAAGAATCTGGACTGGACTATAAAACAGAAAAAATTCTCAACATCGTAGGACTTGTAGTTTCTGTTCTTAACTGGATTCTAGCAATCGCAGTAGTTTTTAGATAGGCAAAAAACAAAAAAGCTTTAAATTTAAAGCTTTTTTATTTTATCGACTCATCTCTAAGTAGTTTTTTATGATTTCCAATTCCTCTGGATTCAAGGGACGGTATTGCCCTTCTGCTAGCTCTGGGTCTAATGTAAAATCACCGAATTGGACGCGTTTTAGGGCAGTCACCTTGACACCAACTGATAGAAACATCTTCTTGACTTGATGAAACTTGCCCTCAGAGATGGTTATGGAGGCCCGGCTCTCTGTTGGACTTGAGGACAGAATTTCGAGCTGAGCAGGTTTACAAGTGGTCCCGTCTAAAAAGACAATCCCCTCTTTGAATTTTTGGATATGGTCTGACGTGAGCGGTCCGTTTACTACCACTTGATAGGATTTATCGACATGGTACTGGGGATGAAGGAGTTGGAAGCCTAAAGGTCCATTGTCTGTCAAAAGGAGCAGTCCCGTCGTATCGCGGTCTAGTCTGCCGATAGCATAGAGCTGGTCAGACTGGATGCCAGGTGGAAGGAGGTCCATGACGGTTGGAAGTTTCTTATCCTTGCTAGCTGTAACGACTCCGTTTGGCTTATGAAGCATGAGGTAGTTGTGCTCGTAGCCTTGGATTTGTCGTCCTTGAAAGACTAATTTCTGTAATCCAGTGTCGACATTTTGAGCGAGTGAGCTGGCTGGACAATCATCTACTAGGATTTCTTTTTTTAATAGAGCCTGTTTCATAGCCTTGCGACTGACCTTTTCTTGGGCTAATAATCTATCTAAACGCATACCAGCTTATCTTATCATAAGTCTCTGACTTTGAAAAGAGTTGCCTTGACTAGAAAAGCAGAGTGAAAACATTTACACTTAGCTGAACTGTGATTTTTGAATGAGACTGTGGTATAATTGTTCAGTTAGAAATAAAAATTTAAATATTAGAGGAAATCATGACAAAATTAAGAGAAGATATCCGTAACATTGCGATTATCGCCCACGTTGACCACGGTAAAACAACCCTCGTTGATGAATTATTGAAGCAGTCTGAAACTCTTGATGCACGTACTGAATTGGCAGAGCGTGCTATGGACTCAAACGATATCGAAAAAGAGCGTGGAATTACCATCCTTGCGAAAAACACTGCCGTTGCTTACAACGGAACTCGTATCAATATCATGGACACACCAGGACACGCGGACTTCGGTGGAGAAGTTGAGCGTATCATGAAAATGGTTGACGGTGTTGTCTTGGTCGTAGATGCCTATGAAGGAACCATGCCACAGACACGTTTCGTATTGAAAAAAGCCTTGGAACAAGACCTTGTTCCAATCGTGGTTGTTAACAAAATCGACAAACCATCAGCTCGTCCAGCAGAAGTAGTGGACGAAGTCTTGGAACTTTTCATCGAGCTTGGTGCAGATGACGATCAGCTTGACTTCCCAGTAGTGTATGCTTCAGCTATCAATGGAACATCTTCATTGTCAGATGATCCAGCTGACCAAGAAGCTACGATGGCACCAATCTTTGACACGATTATCGACCATATCCCAGCTCCAGTAGATAACTCAGATGAGCCTTTGCAGTTCCAAGTGTCACTTTTGGACTATAATGATTTCGTTGGACGTATCGGTATCGGTCGTGTTTTCCGTGGTACTGTTAAGGTTGGGGACCAAGTTACCCTTTCTAAACTAGATGGTACAACGAAGAACTTCCGTGTTACAAAACTCTTCGGTTTCTTTGGTTTGGAACGTCGTGAAATTCAAGAAGCAAAAGCAGGTGATTTGATTGCCGTTTCAGGTATGGAAGACATCTTTGTCGGTGAAACCATTACTCCGACAGACGCAGTTGAAGCTCTTCCAATCCTACACATTGATGAGCCAACTCTTCAAATGACTTTCTTGGTCAACAACTCACCATTTGCTGGTAAAGAAGGTAAATGGGTAACTTCTCGTAAGGTAGAAGAACGCTTGCAAGCAGAATTGCAAACAGACGTTTCCCTTCGTGTTGACCCAACGGATTCACCAGATAAATGGACTGTTTCAGGTCGTGGAGAATTGCACTTGTCAATCCTGATCGAAACCATGCGCCGTGAAGGCTATGAGCTTCAAGTATCTCGTCCAGAAGTTATCATTAAAGAAATCGATGGTGTCAAGTGTGAGCCATTTGAACGTGTCCAAATCGATACACCAGAAGAATACCAAGGATCTGTTATCCAAAGCCTTTCTGAACGTAAGGGTGAAATGTTGGATATGATTTCAACCGGGAATGGTCAAACTCGTTTGGTCTTCCTTGTTCCAGCGCGTGGTTTGATCGGGTACTCAACTGAGTTCTTGTCAATGACTCGTGGTTACGGTATCATGAACCATACCTTTGACCAATACTTGCCATTGATTCCAGGAGAAATTGGTGGACGTCACCGTGGTGCCCTTGTTTCTATTGATGCTGGTAAGGCTACAACTTACTCAATCATGTCGATCGAAGAACGCGGAACCATCTTCGTCAACCCAGGTACTGAGGTTTATGAAGGAATGATCATTGGTGAAAACTCTCGTGAAAACGACTTGACAGTTAACATCACTAAGGCCAAACAAATGACCAACGTCCGTTCAGCTACTAAGGACCAAACAGCAGTTATCAAGACACCTCGTATCTTAACCCTTGAAGAGTCTCTTGAATTCTTGAATGACGATGAGTACATGGAAGTAACGCCTGAGTCAATCCGTTTGCGTAAGCAAATCCTCAACAAGGCAGAGCGCGAGAAAGCCAACAAAAAGAAAAAATCAGCTGAATAAGAGCTAGAAAGAGATAAAGATGGTCTATTTAATCATAGGGATACTCTTATTACTACTCTATGTATTTGCGACACCTCAAAGTATCAAAGGAACAGTCAACATCGTTATCTTGGTCTTTGTAGTTGTTGCACTCTTGATTTTGCTGATGTTGTCCATCTTGCAAATCTTCCAATTACCGACAGAATTCTTTGTCACAATCGCCATGCTGGCCCTAGCCTACTTTAGCTTGAGAGACATTACGCTCATGTCTGTAAAAAAGAGCAAAAGAAGATAAATAGAAAGAGAGCTACGGCTCTCTTTTTCTATGGTAGAAATGAGAGTTAGGGCATTTTCGTTTAGTATTATTTCCATAAAAATGGTAAAATAGTAGGAGTAGAAATGGAGTTTGAGACATGAAAGTAATCGATCAATTTAAAAATAAGAAAGTCCTTGTTTTAGGTTTGGCTAAATCTGGTGAGTCTGCAGCCCGTTTGTTAGACAAGCTAGGTGCTATTGTGACAGTAAATGACGGCAAGCCTTTTGAGGAAAATCCAGCTGCGCAAAGTCTGTTAGAAGAGGGGATCAAGGTTGTCACTGGTGGGCATCCTTTGGAGCTCTTGGATGAAGACTTTGCTCTGATGGTGAAAAATCCAGGTATCCCGTATAGCAATCCCATGATTGAAAAGGCTTTGGCAAAGGGGATTCCAGTCTTGACTGAGGTGGAATTGGCTTATTTGATTTCGGAAGCGCCAATTATCGGTATCACTGGTTCAAATGGGAAAACCACCACAACGACGATGATTGGGGAAGTTTTGACTGCTGCTGGTCAACGCGGTCTCTTGTCAGGGAACATCGGCTATCCTGCTAGTCAAGTGGCTCAAACTGCAACAGCCAAGGACACGCTCGTCATGGAACTTTCTTCTTTCCAACTGATGGGTGTTCAAGAATTCCATCCTGAGATTGCGGTTATTACCAACCTCATGCCAACTCATATCGACTATCATGGTTCTTTTGATGAGTATGTGGCAGCTAAGTGGAATATCCAGAACAAGATGACAGCAGCTGATTTCCTTGTCTTGAATGTTAATCAAGACTTGGCAAAAGACTTGGCAACCAAAACACAAGCTACGGTTGTTCCATTTTCAACAAAGGAAAAGGTTGATGGAGCTTATCTGGAAGATGGTCAACTCTACTTCCGTGGGGAAGTGGTCATGGCAGCGAGTGAAATCGGTGTTCCAGGTAGCCACAATGTAGAAAATGCCCTTGCGACCATTGCTGTAGCCAAGCTCCGTGGCGTGGACAATCAAACCATCAAGGAAACTCTATCAGCCTTTGGAGGTGTCAAACACCGTCTCCAATTTGTGGATGAAATCAAGGGTGTCAAATTCTATAACGATAGTAAGTCAACCAATATCTTGGCTACTCAAAAAGCCTTGTCAGGATTTGACAACAGTAAGGTTATCTTAATTGCAGGTGGTTTGGACCGCGGCAATGAGTTTGACGAATTGGTGCCAGATATTACTGGGCTCAAGAAGATGGTTATCCTCGGTCAATCTGCAGAACGTGTCAAACGGGCAGCGGATAAGGCTGGTGTGGCTTATGTAGATGCGACAGATATTGCTGATGCGACCCGCAAGGCTTATGAGCTCGCGACTCAAGGAGATGTGGTTCTCCTCAGTCCTGCCAATGCTAGCTGGGATATGTATGCTAACTTTGAAGTACGTGGCGACCTCTTTATCGACACAGTAGCGGAGTTAAAGGAATAATATGAAAAAAATTGTCTTTACAGGTGGGGGGACGGTTGGACATGTCACCCTCAACCTTTTGTTAATGCCCAAGTTCATCGAAGACGGCTGGGAAGTTCACTATATTGGTGATAAACACGGAATCGAACACCAAGAAATCCTCAAGTCGGGCTTGAATGTGACCTTCCACTCCATTGCGACTGGGAAGTTGCGTCGCTATTTCTCTTGGCAAAATATGCTGGATGTCTTCAAAGTTGGTTGGGGAATTGTCCAATCCCTCTTTATCATGTTACGACTGCGTCCACAGGCTCTTTTTTCTAAGGGAGGATTTGTCTCTGTACCGCCGGTTATCGCAGCGCGAGTGTCAGGAGTGCCTGTCTTTATTCACGAATCTGACCTGTCTATGGGCTTGGCCAATAAAATTGCCTATAAATTTGCGACCAAGATGTATTCAACATTTGAGCAGGCTTCAAGTTTGTCTAAGGTCGAGCATGTGGGGGCAGTGACCAAGGTTTCAGACCAAAAAACTCCTGAACCAGATGAATTGGTGGATATCCAAACCCACTTTAATCCTAAATTGCCAACGGTATTGTTTGTTGGTGGTTCTGCAGGAGCTCGTGTATTTAACCAATTAGTGACAGATCATAAGCAAGAACTGACAGAGCGCTACAATATTATCAATCTCACTGGAGATTCAAGCCTCAATGAGTTGAATCAAAATCTCTTTCGTGTTGATTATGTGACAGATCTCTATCAACCCTTGATGGAGATGGCAGATGTGGTGGTAACGCGTGGCGGTGCCAACACAATTTTTGAGCTCTTGGCCATGGCGAAACTCCATCTCATCGTACCATTGGGTCGTGAAGCAAGTCGAGGAGACCAGATTGAAAATGCAGCCTACTTTGTTAAGAAAGGCTATGCAGAAGAACTTCAAGAAAGTGACTTGACCTTGGAAAGCTTGGAGGAAAAACTCAGTCACTTGCTTAGTCACAAGGATCAGTACCAAGCTAGCATGAAAGCTTCGACTGAATTGAAATCTCTTGCAGATTTTTACGATCTACTAAGAAAAGACCTAGCATAAGGAATATCAATGTCAAAGGATAAGAACAAAGAATCAAACCAGAAGCAAGAATTGTCTGAATGGCAGAAACGAAACCAGGAATACCTGAAGAAGAAGGCTGAGGAAGAAGCTGCCCTAGCTGAGGAGAAGGAAAAGGAAAAACAGGCTCGAATGGGGAAAAACTCTAAGTCGTTAGAGGAAAGTAAGAAGTCATCAAGTGATTCCGACCAGAACGAAACTGTTCCAGACGAAGAATCATCCGAAAAAGAAGAAAAATCTAAAAAAGATGATCCTAAAGTCAAAGAAGAAAAAGAAAAGAAGAAAAAAGAAAAACCCGAGAAACCAGCCAAACCTAAAATTGCGCCTGTTCATATTTGGCGAGCTGTGAGTATCTTAGTGCCAAGTATTCTGGTACTTCTTCTCTCAGTCTATCTGTTGACTCCGCTATCGACCATCAAAAATATCGAGGTTAAGGGAAATAGGAACACCCAGGCGGACGACATTAAACAGGCTTCTGGAATTCAAGATAGCGACTATACTTTAGCCCTATTGTTGGATAAGGAAACATACGCTGAGCGAATCAAGTCCAATCATTGGATAGAATCAGCGAAGATTAACTATCAATTTCCGACTAACTTTACGATTGAGGTCAAGGAATTCGATATTGTCGGTTATTATGTGTCTGGTGAAGAACATTATCCTATTCTGTCTAGTGGTACAGTAGAGTCAACTCCTGTTGATCGCTTAAACTTGCCTGAGACTTATCTGACAGTTACCTTTAACGATGAGCAGCAGGTGAAAAAGCTGATAACAGGATTGTCTACCATCAGTGAGGATATCAAGAGTCAAATCCAGAAAATCGAATTAGCGCCAAGCAAGGCAACAGCAGATCTTTTAAAAATTACTATGCTGGATACAGATGAGGTTTTGGTTCCCTTGTCAGAATTGAGCAAGAAATTGCCTTATTACAGCAAAATCAAGCCACAATTGTCTGAACCAAGTGTAGTCGATATGGAAGCTGGAGTATACAGTTATACTATAGCGGATAAATTGATAGAAGAGGCTGAGGAAAAAGCCAAACAAGAGGCCAAGGAAGCTGAGAAGAAAAAACAGGAAGAAGAAAAGAAAAAACAAGAAGAACAGGGAAATCAAAGTCAAACGAGCCAGCAGTCACAGAGTCGTTAGACTAACTTTTTCTCTTGATTTTTGAGTGGTATAGAAGTCCAGTTTCAAGTTTTTGCTTGACAAGTCCTACTATAAATAATAGAATAGAAAAAAACCTTTAAAGCAGTCCAGAGAGGCAGCTAAGGTTAGACGGTGAAAGGGTGGAGACTACCCATTTTTCGTGGAACCTTGCTGTTGGCAGGTTCCTTTTTTCATGCTCTCTAGCTTACAAAGGTAAAAGGAGAAAGGTATGCGTGAACATCGTCCAGTTATTGCTCTTGATTTTCCTAGTTTTGAGGCAGTCAAGGAATTTTTATCTCTTTTCCCAGTAGAAGAAAGTCTTTATCTAAAAGTAGGGATGGAGCTTTATTATGCGGAAGGTCCAGAAGTTGTCCGTTATTTGAAGTTACTGGGGCATAGTGTCTTTTTGGACCTGAAGCTACATGACATTCCCAATACAGTCAAATCTGCCATGAAGGTCTTATCTCAGCTTGGTGTAGACATGACAAATGTTCATGCTGCTGGTGGTGTGGAGATGATGAAGGCTGCGCGTGAAGGTCTGGGGACACAAGCCAAATTGATCGCTGTGACTCAATTGACTTCAACTTCTGAAGAACAAATGAGAGACTTTCAAAATATCCAAACCAGTCTTCAAGAATCGGTCATTCACTATGCCAAGAAGACAGCTGAAGCGGGCTTGGATGGTGTCGTTTGCTCGGCTCAGGAAGTGCAACTCATCAAGCGGGCCACTAATCCAGATTTTATCTGTCTGACACCGGGAATTCGTCCGGCGGGAACTGCCGTAGGAGACCAAAAACGTGTCATGACGCCAGCGGATGCTTATCAAATCGGTAGTGACTATATCGTAGTGGGACGTCCCATTACCCAAGCTGAGGATCCTGTTGCAGCTTATCATGCTATCAAGGATGAATGGAACCTAGACAGAAATCAAAGAAATAGATTATAAAAACAAAAGGAGAATACTATGACACTTGCTAAAGATATCGCTAGCCACCTCTTGAAAATCCAAGCCGTTTACCTCAAACCAGAGGAGCCTTTCACTTGGGCATCTGGTATCAAATCGCCGATTTATACGGACAACCGTGTGACGCTTGCCTATCCAGAAACTCGTACCTTGATTGAAAATGGTTTTGTGGAAGCTATTAAAGCAGAATTTCCAGAAGTAGAAGTGATTGCAGGAACTGCGACAGCAGGAATTCCACACGGAGCGATCATCGCTGACAAGATGAACTTGCCTTTTGCCTACATCCGCAGCAAACCAAAAGACCATGGAGCAGGCAACCAAATAGAAGGCCGTGTAGCTCAAGGTCAAAAAATGGTAGTGGTTGAAGACCTGATTTCAACAGGTGGTTCTGTTCTTGAGGCCGTAGCAGCAGCTAAACGCGAAGGTGCAGATGTACTTGGTGTTGTAGCGATTTTCAGTTACCAATTGCCAAAAGCAGATAAGAACTTCTCAGATGCAGGTGTCAAACTTGTGACGCTTTCTAACTACAGTGAACTCATTCACCTAGCCCAAGAAGAAGGCTATATCACACCAGAAGGACTCGACCTTCTAAAACGCTTTAAAGAAGACCAAGAAAATTGGCAAAATTCTTAAAACATAGAAAATCAGGTAGTCGCTAGGATTACCTGATTTTGTTTTTAATACTAAAGTTGAGCGATAACTTCCTCAGTTGTCAAAACTTGGTTGGCAATGTAGCCGTAGTTTGTTAGTGCAGCTTGGTAGGCTTCTTCACCTGGAGCACCGACAGCATCGTTAACAACAATGACATTGTAGCCTAATTCTATGAGTTCACGCATGTGTGAATCCACGCAGAGATTAGCATTCATACCAGCCAAGATGACGGTGTCGATACCATTTTTGCGGAGTTGAAGGTTAAGGTCGTTGCTTTCTGGGCCAAAGATTTTATGTCCGTTGACAACAATAGTATCTTCATCCAAAAATGGTTTAATCTCTTCAATCATATCTGCTCCAGAGCCTTCTGGAATTGCTGAATACTGGCTATCACGCCAAAACATTTCGTTTTCAATCATCATCGTTTCACCAGCAGCTTTAAATTGCCACTTGTGATCGTGTGGATAGAAGTAGTGCGGTGAGATAAAACGCTTGTAGCCACGCTCTTTAGCAAGAGCGAAAAGCTTTGTCAGATTTTCAATAGTATTAACTTTTTCAAGAACATCTTTAGTTGCTCCGAATCCTTTACCAGTAGATTTTAAGAATTCAACTTGCGGGTCTGTGATAACAAATGCGACATTTTTCTGATTGAACATGAGGTTCCTCCTAATATGATTTGATTAACAGCCAATAGGAATTTAGACTGTTAGTTTGATGATTTTCCAAATGGTAGTTTTAGTTATATACTGACCATTCGGTACAATTATAGTAACATCTAAAATTGAATTTGTAAATTAATTTGCTCAGAACAAAAATTTTAATGATAAAACAGTGGCAAAAGGAGGTGGTTTCAATTGTTTGGTTTCAGGCTCTGAATCTGCTATAATAGGAAAAAGAGAGGTGAGCAGATGAGTGTTAAAGAGCGTATTTTACAAAGTGCTGAGAAATTGATTTATCAGAAGGGTTATGTGGCCACCTCCATCAGTGACATCATGGAGGCAGCTGATGTTGGCAAGGGGCAGCTTTATTATTATTTCAAATCTAAGAAGGAAATTGGTTTGACGGTCATTCAAGATATTTTAGCAAAGTGGCGAAAAGAGCTTTTTGAAGATATTTTTGAAGCAGACAAGTCTGACAGTGACAAGTTTTCGGATATGATTGACTGGGTTTGTCAATTTCATGAAAGTCAGACGGTCTTTTATGGTTGCCCAATTGGTAATCTGATTGTGGAATTGTCCACAGAAGATGAGAACTTCCGCTTTCCTCTCAATGATTTTATGACCCAGTGGACAGAGAAGTTAGCCAGCCTCTTGCAAGACCTGCATGCTGACTGGTCAGAAGAGCGGGCGCAGTTGCAGGCCCGTCAAGTCATCTCCAGTATTCAAGGAAGCATTGTCATTCTCAAAGTCAGCCAAGACATCCAAGTTTTGGAAAATAATATGACGGATTTGAAAAAGAATTATTGTTAATTTTTAGCCGAAGAATTAAAAGTATGTTAATTTATGGATTGTGGTTAAGAGGTAAGAATGACAACAGATATTAAAACTGAAATTGGTCATAGAGTAAGACAGGAACATGAACGTCACAAATTGACGAGAGAAGAGGTCTGTGGACAGAAGCTGACTTAATAATCAAACAGCTGATGCGTACTGAGCTTGGGCAATCCTTGCCAACAATTACTAAGTTACAATATTTATCTAAGCGATTAGAAGTTCCGATAGATACTTTTCTTGAAAATAAAGAACTAGCTCTTCCTGAGGAAGAGTTGCTGAGTCTAGACTTGATTGAAAGAATATTAGACTTGATAAGGACAGGGACAGGTAGTTTCGCTGAAGATATTTTTGATGATTATTTTAAGCAAGTAACACTAAAGCAAGTTTACACATTCAATGATTTACTATTAATTGATTATTTTGCTATGCAATGTCAAGACTTGATTTATAGAAGAGAGCATTAGATGATTTTCGGATTAAGTTGTTGAAACAGCAATTAGTTAGTGATGAAATGTATAATGTAGAGCTACTATCAGTTCTTTGTGCCATAGCGGGTGTTTATGTTGTTCATAGTGACTATAAGCATATGATATCTCTAGTAAAAAAGATGAATGAAATTTTATCAGTAACAATGTTGCAAGTCTATAAATCTGGAATTTCAGTATTTGAAGCTAAGTGCTATCTTTATTTTGAAAATGATAAAAATAAAGCAAAGGAACTATATCACTCAGCAACTATACTAGCTGAACAATTTGATGATAAAGTATTAGAAAATGAAAAGATTATTTGAATTTCCATAACTTAAGAAAGTTCATCATTTTTAATTATCTCTGTAAAATGATTGAAAGCATGAAATTTCCAAACAAAATATTTGAAAAATTTTGAAAAAAGAGTTAGAATATTTTTTGTAATATACAAAGTAAACGCTTACTTATCAAGGAGGACATTTTATGTCATACAAAACAAGCAATGCAGAAGGTCATGTAGATTTCATCAATACCTATGATTTGGAGCCAATGGCGCAACAAGTTATTCCTAAAGCAGCATTTGGCTATATCGCTAGTGGGGCGGAGGATACTTTCACTTTGCGTGAGAATATTCGTGCCT